>CAKVFO010000162.1 GCA_934746785.1 uncultured Clostridium sp.
GTATAATAGTTATACTGCTGAAAATGAAATGAAACCTGATGCAATTTTAGGTTCATATGCTCAAACTATATCTGTATCTCAAGCAAAATCTATGGGATACTATATTCCTTATGGATATTCAGAAAGTACAGTACCTAAACTTAACTTCAGTACTGTAGATAATCTTTTAAAAACTTGCTATGAAAATGGTTTATCAATGCGTGGCCATACTCTTGTATGGCACAGTCAAACTCCAGACTGGTTCTTTAGATATGGATATAATGCAAATAACGCTTATGTAGATCAAAACACTATGAACAAGAGAATGGAATTCTTCATTAAAACTTATATGGGACATGTATGTTCAAGTCAATATTCAAGCGTTGTTTATGCTTGGGATGTTGTAAATGAATTTTTACATGCTTCCAACTCAGGATGGCAAAAAATTTATGGTAATCCTTCACCATATGCTGATTTCATAAAACAAGCATTTAGATATGCCTACGATACATTATCATACTTTAAGCAAACTGATAAAGTTAAGCTATTCTATAATGACTACAACACATATATGGAAGTAGATGATGTAATAAAGTTAATAAATAATATTAACTCTAGCGGTAAAATTTGTGCTGGTGTAGGAATGCAATCACATTTAACAACTTCTTTCCCTAGTGTTGCTTACTACAAAAATGCGCTATCAAAATTCAGGCAAGCTGGTTTTGAAATTCAAGTAACTGAACTTGATGTTGGATGTACTTCAGAATATACTCAAGCTCAATATTATTATGATTTAATGACAGCTATCTTAGAAGAAAAGAAAGCTGGTGCTAATATTACTGCCCTTGTATTCTGGGGATTATGCGATAATACCTCATGGCGCAAAAATGAAAAACCATTACTGTACTCTAACTATAATGTAAAGAAACCTGCTTATGATAAAGTTTTACAAGCATATTTTGATGCTGGATATACTTTAAATGGTGGTAATAATAACAATAACCAAACTCCAGTATACAATGGTACTTTAAGTGATGGATGGTATTACATCAAAAATGTACATGCCCAAAAATATCTTCAAGTAACAAATAATAGCGGAACTAACGCTCAAAACGTTGAACTTGGAACTGGTACTGGCGTTAAAGGTCAAAAATGGTACTTAAAGAATCTTGGAAATGGATACTTCACTTTACAAAATGGATTGGGTAATTTCATGCTTGATATAGCTAATGGTGCTAATTCAGATGGTGCTAATGCTCAAATTTATTCTGCATACTCTGGAGATCCTCAACAATTTACTTTAAAAGCTGGTGCAAATGGCACTTATAGCATCCTTACTAAATGTAGTAATAATACAAAATCTTTAGATGCATATAACTGGGGTACTTCTAATGGTACTAACATATGCCAATGGACTTATGGTGGTGGAAATAATCAACTATGGGTATTTGAAAAAACTAATAACTAAATATTAGATTTAAAAGGGGAGCTCAGAATAATAGCTGAGCTCCCCTCATTATTTATTTAAATATAAATTGTATATATTTTCATATTTATGTTGATAATAGCTAATAAATCAATGTAAAAAGGGGAATTATACATGGCAAAAGAAATAACTAATTATTCAAAAATCAAATCTCTACTTTTAGATGATGAAAATATTGAGCGAGTTGTAATTGATGATATCCAAGAAAAGATTTTTATAACTCCTAGACAAGATATAAATTATTACTGGATTGAAGATCCATTAGTTAACTTTAGATATAAAGGTAGTATAAAAGTTTTTAATAAAACCTTTAAAGTTATAAGCTATCTTAAAAATAAGAATAAGATTTATGAACTTGTACTTAAAGAATATAGTTAAAGAAAGGTCTTATAAATCTTTAAAAACTAAAGATTTATAAGACCTTTTAATATTCTAAATAAAATTATTTTTGTCCCTTTAATTTTGTAATAAGTTCATTTTTTACATCCCATAACTTTTGAGATAAATCTATATAATAGTTATGAGGATTTTCAAATCTCTTAATTTCATCCCATAAATTATCTAATTGAACTTTAGTATAGTTTCTTATTTCTTCAAGACTTGGCTTAGTGTAAACAAGCTTACCATCTCTAAATATTTCTTCTTGTAACTCTTGAACATAATAATTAGTTAAAGTCTTCTTCTTCCAAGTATAAACTGGATCAAATATTGTATATGGATCTTTATCATTAATTACTTCATCCGCCATAGTAATAACATCAGCTAAAGCCTTATGAGTATCTCTATCAAAGAATCTATAAACCTTCTTATATCCTGGATTAGTTATCTTTTCAGGATTTTCAGAAATCTTAATTCTTGGAATTATTTGACCTTCTTCATTTTCAACAGCTGCTAATTTATATACTCCACCAAATACTGGTTCAGCTTTAGAAGTTATTAATCTTTCACCTACTCCAAAACTGTCAATCTTAGCACCTTGTAATAATAAAGATGTAATAGTATGTTCATCTAAAGAGTTAGATGCAACTATTTGGCAATCTTCTAAACCTGCTTCATCAAGCATCTTTCTTGCTTTTCTAGTTAAATAAGCCATATCTCCACTATCTAATCTTATACCTTTAAGTCTTTTACCCATTGGTTCTAAAACTTCTTTAGCAACTCTTATTGCATTTGGAACCCCTGAATTTAATACTGAATAAGTATCTACTAATAATACAGCATTATCTGGATATAACTCTGCATATTTCTTGAAAGCAGTGAATTCATCTTCATAGAATTGAATCCATGAGTGAGCCATTGTACCTGATACTGGCATTCCAAATTCTTCTCCAACTATAGTTGCAGCAGTTGCAGCAGCACCTCCTATATAAGATGCTCTTGCTCCATAAATAGCACCATCACAACCTTGAGCTCTTCTTGATCCAAATTCCATAACTGGTCTTCCTTCAGCAGCTCTTACAATTCTGCTTGTTTTTGTAGCTATTAAAGATTGATGATTTATAGTTAATAAAATCATAGTTTCTAATAATTGAGCTTCCTTAACTGGTGCTTTTATTGTTATTATAGGCTCTCCTGGGAAAATTAATGTTCCTTCTGGTATTGCATATACTGAACCTGTAAATTCAAAGTTTTCAAGATAATTTAAAAATCTTTCATCAAAAATATTTAATCCTCTTAAATAATCTATATCATCTTTATCAAATTTTAAGCCTTCAATATATTCAATAACTTGTTCAAGACCTGCCATTATAGCATATCCGCCACCTTCTGGAACTTTTCTAAAGAACATATCAAAATATGCAATTCTATCTCCCATTCCATCTAGAAAATAGCCATTACTCATAGTTAATTCATAAAAGTCCATTAACATACTCATATTTCTTCCATTTTTTAAATCCAACTTTTTCATTTTTAAACACCTCAAAGTATCTTTGATATACTTAAATCCTTCCTTTTTAAGTCTTCAATTGACTCATATATAAATAAACTAATTTTCTTATAATCTAAATCATTAACTTTTTTCTTTTTATATCCGGAGTTTGTAACTATCTCTACGGATTTTTCTTCTAAAACATAGTTAATTCTAAATCCAAGAGTTCTTAGAAATAGTTCATTATTAACATCTATCTGTGTTACTATTCTTAGAATTTTAAGTTCATACTCTTTTCTATTTTTATAACACTTTCGTCTATCTTCTGTAAATGTTAATTTAATATTTTTAAATCTTACATCCTTGGTGAACTTTTCAATAAAACTAGAATAAAAACTATTCATTACATCCTCCTTATAATCACATTGATGATAAGTTTCGTTAAAAAAAATCGTCGAATCAATATTATATAACCATCTATTTTTTATATCATGAAAAAGATTCTATACTATTTCTTTAACTACATCAATTCCATTACTTCTTAATTTGAAGAAAGTCATTAAATTCATTAATTCTGCATCATGATTACCAAAATCACTAGTCTCAACTGCATTCATAGGAACTACTATTCTCTTATCTTCATCTACTTGATTAAAATAAGTTTTTAATGTCATTACAAAAGTTTCAACACATATGTCTGTGCACACCCCTGTTACTATAAATGTATCAATATCTTTATTTTTTTCAAGCCATTCTTTAAAACCTGGTGCATGAAATCCATTTATACTATTCTTTTTAATAAATACTGTATTTGAATCTGCTTTTATTTCACTAATATATTCTTCTTCTTCTGTACCCTTTATACAATGCTTTGGATAACTTTTAAATTCAACAGAATCTTCAGTGTGACTGTCTACAAAGAATATCTTTTTACAACCCTTTAATGAATCATTTAATTTAACTATTGGCTGTATTACTTTTTCAGTTCTATCAGATGCAAATACTCCTAAATTATAAAATCCCTTAACCATATCTACAACTACAAATGCTGTTTTTTCTTTATCCTTTACTATATCTGAAAGATTCACAGCCTCTAATAAGTCTATTTCTTTTTTTATATTACTTACTGTTCTAATCATTTTCATCGTCCCCTTAAATATTTTTGATTTCTTCTAATATATAAGTTTTGTTTAGTGTATATAAAGATGATGGCCTATAAGCTCTATTGCTTTTAACATTACCAGTTTTACTTACCATGGGATTTATCCATCTTCTAAAGTTTTGTTTTACAAGCTGTCTTCCAAGTAGTAATTCATAAACTTGTTGAAGTTCCATTAATGTAAATTCTTTAGGTAATAAGCTAAAAGCTATTGTTGTATATTGAACTTTATTCCTCATTCTTTCTAACGAATAATTTAATATTTTTATATGATCAAAGGCTATACCTCTTTCTCCTTCTATTAACTTTATATCAAAGGTAGAATTTTTGTTATATCCTTTAATCTCCATATGCTCAGTTATTTCATATACTATCTTTATATTTTGCTCTTTATTTTCTAAAATTATATGAGAAACAATTTTAAAATCTTCTGCACTCTTAAGAACCTTCTTTATATTAAACCATGCTACATCTGCAGCATCATCTCCTGCTCTTGCATTTATATCATCCTTATTTACAAGTGCCATGTAAGAAGTTGATACTACTCTCATTCTTGGATCTCTTTTTACATCGCCCCAAGTATATAACTGTTCTAGATGAACATTATCTATATTAGTTTCCTCTTTTAACTCTCTATAAACTGCTTCTTCAATATTTTCATTTATATCAACAAATCCACCTGGAATTGCCCAGCAATTTATAAATGGATGGTTATTTCTCTTTATAAGAAGTACTTTTAGAACCTTTTCCGGTACCTTCTTTATATCTTCTTCTTCTTCATCACCAAGAGTGAATAAAACCATGTCTACAGTTAATGACGGTCTTTCATAATTACCTGGTTTATAATTCTTTAGAAATTCTTCCTCAGTAAGTCCATCTTTATTCTTCAAGTTTATCACCTCTCTCTTATAATCATTTTGATTATATGTTTATTATATTACTATTGAATTAATTTGGCAAGTAGTTTTATTTAAAAATCAAAAAAATCTCATTACTTATTACTGCAATATGTTTAATATTGTTTATAGATTCATTATCTACTTCTAATAAAATAACTCTAAGACTCGTTAGAATCTTAGAGTTATTTTAAAAATCGTACAAGCTTACAATTTAATATATCTAGAAATTTTCTTATATTAATATATAGAAGGAAGTGAAATATTATGAATGATTATTTAAATGTAAATAATAAGAATTACAAGGTATTAAAACTTTTAGGAAAAGGAAAAGGAGGCTATTCCTATTTAGTTTCAGATAATACTAATGAATATGTTCTTAAACAAATTCATCATGAGCCCTGTTCTTACTATACCTTTGGCAATAAAATAGAGTCAGAAAAAAATGATTATAATAGACTTTTAAAAACAGGAATACGCATACCAAAACTTCTAGATATTGATGAAAAGGAAGAAAGAATTTTAAAAGAATATATCGATGGTCCTACAATTTATGACCTAGTTTTAGATGATAATATGAAACAAACATATATTGATCAAGTTTTAGAAATGTGTTCTAAGCTTTATAAAATGGGTTTAAATATTGATTACTTTCCTACAAACTTTATTGTACAAGATAATTTAATATGGTATATAGACTACGAATGTAATGAATTTATGGAAGAATGGAACTTTGAAAATTGGGGGATTAAATACTGGAATAAAACAAAAGAATTTTTACATTATGTTTCATCTCACAATAATTAAGAATAAAAGGAGCCGTATCAAAAAAGATAAATTAATTTTGGTAAATATCTCTGATATAGCTCCTTTTTAAAAAGGAATTTAGTTTATTCAAAAGTTACATTACCATCTAGATTATAATATGCTTCAACAACTTTTAATTTTCCTTCTTTAACTAGTTCTTTAACTACTTCATTTTCATTAACTTGTTTTACAACTGCATCTGTATTATTATGTATAGCTTCATCTAATGAATTAGCATTAACTACGCTAGGTTCTATTTTATCTACAAGTGACTTTATATTTCCTTCTATTTTATCACCTTTTTTAACCTCGTCATAAGCTGCTGTTACTGCTCCACAGCTTTCATGGCCCATAATAACTAAAAGTGGCGATTTCAAATGTCCAACTCCATATTCAATTGATCCTAATGCATCTTTATCTAGAACATTTCCTGCAACTCTTATATCAAATAACTCTCCAAGCCCTACATCAAAAATTGCTGTTGGAGTTACTCTTGAATCAGAACATGACACTACTACTGCATAAGGATTTTGTCCTTCTTCTAGTTCTTCTCTTCTTTCTTTTGTAACATTGATTAATTCTGACTTATCATCTACAAATCTCTTATTTCCGTCCTTTAATCTTTCAAGTGCTTCATCTGAATTTGTTATTTTTAAATCTTCTACTTTGTATTGTGACTTATTATCAGATACTTCTCCACAACCCATAAGAGATATTCCTGCAAGTAATACTAATGCAATTATTTTTTTATTCATTGTGAATTTCATTCCTTTCATTTATTATATATATTAGCAACTTTTACATTTTACACCACAATGCCTCAATTTGTAAATTCCATTCTAGATAATTCCTAATGATGTGATATATTAAAGTTGTAACACCTTGTTCTAATTAAATGATATAATTCAATTAGAGAAATGAGGTACGCAAA
>CAKVFO010000163.1 GCA_934746785.1 uncultured Clostridium sp.
ATATTCAGCACTCGCTATCAAAAAAAGTTTTTAATTTTCTATACGTTAAAAAAAACAGAGTAACCTATACTTAACTATAGATTACTCTGTTTTTATTTTATAAGTTCTTTCTTATATTTTTAGCTGCCTTTACCATATTAATTAAACTCTCTTTAGTTTCCTTTTCACCTCTTGTTTTCAACCCACAGTCTGGATTTATCCATACTTTGTTCTTATCAAGTTTTGTTAAAATAACCTTTATTAATCCTTCTAACTCTTCTACTGATGGAACTCTTGGAGAATGTATATCATAAACTCCAGGTCCTATTTCTAACTTAAAATTATTCTCTCTTAAAAAGTCTAATAAAGAGAAATCTGATCTTGCAGCTTCTATAGATATCACATCTGCATCCATATCATCTATAGCCTTTATAATATCACCAAATTCACTATAACACATATGAGTATGAATAGAAGTTTCAGCTTTAACCTTTGAATTTGTTAATCTAAATGCCGGTATAGCCCAATCTAAATAATCCTTATACCAATCTGCTTTCCTTATAGGAAGTTTTTCTCTTAAAGCTGCTTCATCAATTTGAATTATCTTTATCCCTGCTTTTTCTAATTCTAAAACTTCTTCGCCTATAGCAAGACCAATTTGATATGTTATATCTTTAAGATCCAAATCTTCTCTTGGGAAAGACCAATTTAATATAGTTATTGGTCCTGTAAGCATTCCTTTAACATATTTATTAGTTAAACTTTGAGCATAAGTTATCCATTCTACACTTAAATCCTTACTTCTCTTAACATCGCCAAAAATTATAGGTGGCTTAACCCCTCTTGTTCCATATGATTGAACCCATCCATTAGTTGTAAAGATAAATCCATCAAGAAGTTTTCCAAAATACTCAACCATATCATTTCTTTCATACTCACCATGAACAAGTACATCTAAGTCAATATCTTCCTGGAATTTAATAACTTCTTGTATCTTTTTCTTAATACTTTCATTATACTCTTCCTTTGTTATATCATTATTTCTCAATGATTTTCTTAACTTTTTAATTTCTGAAGTTTGAGGGAAAGACCCTATAGTTGTTGTTGGTAAAACAGGAAGTCCTAATTCCTTCTTTTGAATATTTCTTCTAGTATCAAAATCCTCTTTTCTATGGAAATCTGAAGGTTTTAAGCTATCAACTTTATCTCTAACTTCTTTATTGAAACATAATGGATTCACTAATTTATCATTTAATATTTTTTGATTATCTACATAAGCTTTATTATTCTTATAGTCTATATCATTAACAAGTTTCTTAAGTTCATTTAATTCAGCAAGCTTTTCTTCTGCAAAAGCCAAAGTTTCCTTATATTCATCCTTTAAATTAGTTTCATTTTTAACTGTATAAGGAACATGTAAAAGTGAACAACTTGTACTTAAAACTAAGTTTTCTTCGTTTACATAACCTTTTAATTCATTAAAAGTTTCAATAGTATTTTTATAATTATTTCTCCATATATTTTTCCCATTAACTAAGCCTGCAAATAAAAGTTTATTTTTAGGGAATGCATATTTTTTTATAAGCTCTAAATTCCTATAACCTTCAATAAAGTCAAATCCATATCCATCAAAATCAAGTTTTATTATATCTTCATAAATATCTCTTACATCACCAAAGTAAGTTTGTAAAATAATTTTATAATCATGATTTACTCCTAAAACTTCTTTATATATTTTATTAAATAAATCTATATCATTCTTATCTAAATCAGTAACTAAAATAGGTTCATCTATTTGAAGATAACTTATATTTTCTTTAGCAAACTTACTAATAATATCCTTGTATACATTTATAAAATCTATTGTCCAATCTTTATTACTCTTATTATTTATAAGTTTAAGCATAGTGAAAGGACCTGTTATTACTGGTTTAGTATCAATTCCAAACTCTTTAGCCTCATTATATAGGGCAAATGGCTTATCATCATTTATTAATATTTTTGTATCATCTTCAATCTCTGGTACAATATAATGATAATTTGTATTAAACCATTTTTTCATAGGAAGAGCCTTTACATCCTTCCCATCTTCTTGATATCCTCTTGCCATAGCAAAATAAGTTCCAAGCTTTGAAAGATTTAATTCTTTATATCTTTTAGGAATTATATTTAAAAGAAATGCTGTATCTAAAACATTATCATAGAAAGAAAAATCATTACTTGGAATAATATCTATTCCTTTTTCCTTCTGAGTTTTTAAATAACTTTCTCTTAATTCTTTTGCAGTTTTCTCTAATTCTTTTTCTGTTATCTCTTTTCTAAAGAAACTTTCTACTGCAAACTTTAATTCCCTTTGAACACCTATTCTTGGATATCCTACAATTGTTGATTTTGTCATAATATTATTCCTCCTTAATCCTCACTCCCAAGGATTTGATTTATTTTAAATACAAGGCAGGTTTCCTGACTTATCTTCAACCTACTCATTTTCACCTTCCCATTTCGTAAAACAGTGGTCTTAAAAAAGTGGCTTGTGCCACGCTTTTCAGCGCAGCAAACACTTTTTTCAGCCATGCAAAAGGTTCTAAAAGCAAAATAATTTCCTACTTAAAACACAATTTAATTATTTTGCTTTTCGCTTCTTTTGCGGCCTACAATTATTTTTTAACGTTTTTACCAACTTACATATCAGAAAGCCAGTAATACTCAGTACTTACTTTTAAAAAAATTTTATACTTTCCTGAACGTTAAAAAAATTTTCGTCCAACTTACAGTAGTGGGTGCTGCTCAGGATTTTCACCTGATTCCCTTTTACCTTCCTTTTACAGAAGCACCTTGTACATTTTAAACACAAAAAAGTTTTTGATTTCCTATACGTTAAAAAATGCACTAGAGACTAATCTCTAGTGCATGAATACGACACCTGAAATTACCCTCTTATCTCTTAGCTAAATAGCTACAGGAATTAGCACCTTTAAAACTTCAATAAATGAAATCTTAAGGTTGCTGGGCTTCATAGGGCCAGTCCCTCCACCACTCTTGATAAGAAATCTTTTTTCTAATTATAAACATATAATTAAATTTATGTCAATACTTTTTTTGGTAAAATTTAATTTTTCTTCATATCCATCATTTCTGCATATTGAGGAGTTCCAAGTCCAAAACCTCCTGCAACTTCATGAATCATTCCTGTAACATAAGATGAATCATCACTTGCATAATATAATACAGCTTTTGCTATATCCTCTGGAACTGCTGCCCTGTTTAAAGGCACATGTCTTAAAAATGATTCTAAAAATTCCTTAGGCATATTATCTTTTAAAGCCTTCGTTAATGTCATACCTGGAAGTACTGCATTACATCTAATATTACTTCTTCCATATTGCACTGCAATATTTTGAGTCAATGAATTTATTGCTGCTTTAGACACACAATAAGCTACTCTTGATAAATCAGGAACTACTGATCCAATAGATGAAATATTCACTATACTGCCGCCACCATTCTTAACCATAACAGGAATTGCTGCCTTAGATGGAAGATACACGCTCCTCAAATTATTACTAATGATATTTATAAATTCATCTGAATCTCCATTTACTACATCAAGATCAACCTTTACATTTGTAGAGCCAAAGTTATTTACTAAAATATCAATTTTGCCTTCATTCTTAACAATTTCTTCAATCATGTTAGTACAACTTTCTTTTTTATATGTATCAAAATAAACATACTTAGCAATTATATTTCCTAACTTATGTTTTTTTATACTTATAAATACAAAAGTTGTACTCTTATCACTACTCACTATAACTTTTCATATAATACATTAAGCATTAATTTTAGGAGGCTAAACAATGAAATGTAAAACTAATCCCTCTGATCCTAATACTATTACTAAATTTATAGACAAACTTCCTATTCCTTCTGTTGCAAAGGATATTCATGATAAATACCCAGATACCTGTGATAAGAATCATTATATAATCACTATGGAAGAAGCTTATCATAAGTTTCATTCTGACTTTCCAGCAACTTATGTATGGGGATATGATGGATTATATCCTGGTCCTACTATAGAAGCCTTTAAAGATGTTTCTACCTTTGTAGAATGGCGTAACAACTTACCTAGCAAGCATTTCTTGCCTTTTGACTATACTCTTCACGGTACTCAAGATGACCCAGAAGTAAAAACAGTAGTTCATCTTCATGGAGCAAAGGTTGAATGGGAAAGTGATGGATATCCAGAAGCTTGGTATACTAGAAATTATGAAATTACTGGTCCAAAATTTTCATGTAGAGAATATGAATATACAAATCATCAGCCAGGCACTACTATATGGTATCACGATCATGCCATGGGAGAAACAAGATTAAATGTTTATGCTGGTCTTGCTGGTTTTTATATTCTTAGAGATTCCCTTGAAAAAAGATTAAATCTTCCTAAAGGAGATTATGAAATTCCAATGTTAATTCAAGATAAATCCTTTAAATAGAAAATATCGTTTTAGAATATTAAACGGTTCTAATAGAAGACAATATACTTTAAGCTTTTCTAACAAAACACCTTTTATACAGATTGGTACTGATGGTGGATTCATAGATATGCCTACTACCATAACTTCATTTTCTCTTGACCCTGCTGAAAGAGTTGATGTAATTGTTGATTTCAGCAATCTTAAAGACGAAATTTTTACTCTTATAAATACAGATGCTGAAGCTGATGAAAATACTAGTATAGTAATGCAATTTAGAGTAACAAAAGAATTAAAATGTAAAGATAAAAGTGAAATTCCTCAAATGCTTCGCCATATGCCTGCTTTAAAAGAAGAAGATGCACATGTAATAAGGACAATTCCTATAACTCCAGGCCATGACCACTTTGGCAGGCCAATGCTTATGATGAATAATAAAATGTGGAGTGACCCAGTTACTGAAATGCCTGTACTTGATACTATTGAAGTTTGGAATATTGTTAATGCAATTCCTGTTCCTCATCCTATTCATCTTCACTTAATACAATTTAAATTAATAAGCAGAACACCTTTTGATAGAGATAAATTCAATAAAACAGGGAAAATTGTTTTCATAGGTAAACCTGAAAGTCCAAAAGACTATGAGAAGGGGTTTAAAGATACTATTGATGCTCCACCTGGTATGGTTACTAAATTTATAGTACACTTTACTGGCTACCCTGGTGAATATGTATGGCACTGTCATTTTCTTGAACATGAAGATCATGATATGATGAGACCTATGAAAGTTTTAGATAACTCATATCAAACTCAATGTATTAAAAACTAGATTTAATTTTCCATTAGTAAAAAATATAGGAATGTAGATTTTAAACCTACATTCCTTAAAAATTCAATAATAAATTTTATTTCTGAAGAATAAAGGAAATTGAATCTAATGGAATTAAATAAAACCTCTGATTTCTACACTTCTCTGTTGATTTTACCCATAACAATTCTTCACTATATCCTATTATTATTCCACTGACAGGTCTATTAGATAAATCAATAGCATCTACTCCTATTTCATATTCTGTATTAAAAGCATTGCATCTAAAATTAATCAATGCATTTAATAAATCTGTTCTTTCAGTGAAATTAAAGTCTCTAGGACATCTATTATATCTTCTTCTTATTTCTTCACAGAAACATCTCAAACTATCTCTACATATTGAAAATTGTACTGCCTGTATTGCATTAACTGGTATAATAGCATTTCTATCGGTATCATCAAATTCAGGAGTATATCCGTTAGGAACAGTTATATCTGCATTTAAAGATACTAAGCTATTACATTTTAATCTAGGACATACACAATTAACTGCATCTAGCCTATTAAATAAAGTGTAAAATCTAAGTCCATTATTACTTCCCATATCATCTATACTTAAATCTAAGGCATTAAAATTTAATAAAAATCTTAATGCATCTATTAAATCACCATTTTCATAATTATTCATGTTAAATACCCTCTCAATCCAATGTGCTATAGGTCAAATTTACCTATACTATATTATATTAAAACTTACAATAATGTTTCTTTTTTCGCCCTATATTTCTACCATACTTTTGTCTAAATCCCATTTTATGTATAATAATTATATAAATTAAAGAAAGGAGGAGATAGCATGAAAGTAAAAACTATTTTTCAAAATATCAATATTATAGGAGGTACTAGTCTCCTATAATAATAAAAAAGGAGATTAAAAATGATAAATATTATTTCTGATAGATTGATTATAAGAAAATTTGTAAAGGAAGACTGGCAGGATTTATATGAATATTTAAGTGATAAAGATGTAGTAAAATTTGAACCTTATGACACATTTTCAAAAGAAGAAGCAATAAAAGAAGCTGTTAGTAGAGCTGAAAGCAAGTTCTTCTATGCTGTAGTTTTAAAGAATAGCGGAAAAGTTATTGGCAACTTAACCTTTTTCGAAGAAGAATTTAATACATTTGAACTAGGATATGTTTTTAATAGAAAGTATCAAGGTAAAGGATATGCTTCTGAAGCAGCTAAAGCATTAGTTGATTACGCCTTTAAAAACATGGGGGCAAGACGCGTAATTGCTATGTGCAGCCCTAAAAACACACCTTCATGGAAGCTTATGGAGAGATTAAACATGAGACGTGAAGGACACTTATTACAAAACGTTTATTTTAAAACTGATGATCAAGGTAATCCTATATGGATGGACACTTATCTTTATGGAATCTTAAAAGATGAATGGAATAAATAATATTAGGGAGCTGATACAAAATGATTTCTATGATAATTTATACATTTAGAGGAATTTGTCAAGTTGTACTTGGCTTAATATCTTTAGATCTTTATAAAAAGAAAAAGAATATAGCTTTTCTATTAGCTAGTTTTGCTTTCTTTTTGGTAAGTGTAAAAGTTTTGGTGTCTTTTATTAATTCAAAAATAGTAATAAAATATCCCTATAAAGATTTCAATTTTGAGGTGACCCCAAAAAGTTAGACTTTTTAAGCGTAGCAGTTTTAATGGCTGATACGCTATTTTTATGCAGCTAAGAGGTTAAGTCTGTATTCAACAGGACTCATCCATCCTAGTTTTTCTTTAATCCTTTGTTCATTGT
>CAKVFO010000164.1 GCA_934746785.1 uncultured Clostridium sp.
TCTTCTATTCTCCATATTAAAGAATTAGCAATACTTTCATGGCAGACCATTACCCCTTTTGGTTTTCCTGTAGTACCTGAAGTATATATAATATAGGCTAAATCTTCTTTATTCTTAACTTTATTAATGCTGCCTTTAACTATTTCTTTTTCAATTTCTTTCTTATCAAAGGTTATAAATTTTATATTTTCTTTTCTAAATTCATCTAAAGGCCTGTCTTCTGTAATTAAGAAAGACGCCTTAGAATCTTCTAAAATATACTTTACTCTTTCTTTAGGATACTCTACATCAAGAGGAAGATAAGCTGCACCTGCTTTTAAAACTCCTAAAATTGCTACTATTTGATTTATTCCACGTTTAATAGAAATAGCTGCTATATCTTTATTTTTAACTCCTTGTTTTAAAAGATAAGAAGCAAATTTATCAGCTCTATCTTTAAGTTCTTTATACGTTATGCTTTCATCTTTAAAAGTTAATGCTGTTTTATCTTTATTATTTTCTACTGACTTTTCAAATAAATCTAATATTAAATCCTCTTGAAATTCAGCACTTGTGTTATTAAAGGAGCTTAATTTAACCTTATCCTCTTCACTTAAAAGAGTTATATCTAAAATTTTTTCATTAATATTTTCTAAAGAGCTCTCTAAAATTTTCTCAACTGAATCTACTAAAACCTTAAGGATTTTTTTCTCTATACTATCCTTATTAAATAATAGATCCATTCTATATAAGTCTTCTTCTCTAGAAAATTTAAAAATCAAATTACCTTTATTTTTTTCTAAAGATTTCATAAAAAACTCTTCATCATGAATATTAGTATATATAACATGGGATACTAATAAATCATTTAAAGTTTTTACTCCTAAATCTCTTAATATATTATTTAATTTATAATTTTGATTATTATATGTACTTAATAAAGTTTGGCTTGTGTTTATTAAAACTTCCTTAAAGCTTTCTTTACCTGTTAATGAACTTACTAATGGAACTATTGGATTTAGAACTTTATTCTTATAATGATAGTTGTAAGCTGGAATTCCTACAGTTATAACTTCAGAATTTAACAGCTTATATAAAACAATGTTCACAACAGCTGAAAAGTAAGCAAATATTGTAAGGTCTTTATTATTGCATAACTTCGATATTTTTTTACTAACTTCTAAATTAAAACTCACCTTTATGTCTTCATATTTATCGTCACTTTCATTTAAACTTATCTTCTGAAATTTCTTTATGTCAAAATTACAATTAAGTGTATCCATCCAGAACTTTTCCATTTCTCTTATTCTGGTTTCATCTATACAAAATCTATCCATTTCTTTTCCTTTCATTAACATACTAATTTATAAATTTCATTTAATAACTTTTCTAAATCCTCTATAATGACATAATCTGCATAATTAAAAATAGGTGCATTTTCATCTATATTAACTGCTGCTATTATTTTTGTGTTTTTAATTCCAACTATATGCTGACTAGCACCTGAAATACCTAGGGCAATATATATATCAGGAGAAATAGTTTCTCCTGATTGACCAACCTGTCTGCTTTCATCCATAAATCCTTCTTCTACAGCAGCCCTCGTTCCTATAATTTCTGCATTAACCTTTTTAGCTATTTCCAAAAGTTTATTATAATTTTCCTTATTCTTTATACCTCTTCCTACACCAATAACTACCTTTGCAGCATGGATATTAGAATTATCTTTTTTAATTTTTTTATCTACAAGCTCTAAAATATCATAATTTTTTTTATATTTATAATTACTATAATCATAGCTATTAACTTCTAAGTTTTTCTTATTATCTATAATTTTCTTTTCAAAAATATTCTTCTTAACAGTACATAAATCAAATAAGGAATTTTGCGTTTTTATATTAGCTATTAAAGAAGCATTCATTGCTGCTCTTTGAAAGGTTATTACCTTATTTTCATCCGCAAAAATATTTATGCAATCTGCTGTTAAACCTGAATTAAATCTAATTGATATAGATGAAGCTATACAACGTCCCATTTCTGAATCAGTAAACATAATCATCTTTGGTAAATTATATTTTATGTAATCTGATAAGATATCAGTAATAATACTTGAATTTATGTCCTTTATAATATATCTGTTAATTTTATCTGCCCCATAGCTATGTATCTTTTCAAAATCTTCTTTATTATCATCACCAAAGCAAAATACTGTAACTTTAGCCTCTAACTTTTCAGCTAAAGAATGTGCTTTACTTATTATTTGAAGAAAATAATCATTACAATAATTATTTAAACAGTCATATACAACAAAAATTTCATTCTTCATATTTAATTATTCCCCCTAGAACTTAGTAACTTTAAAAGAAACTCTGCTTTATTTTTTATTTCCCCAGTTACCTTTTCTGATTCCTTCTTAGGTACTATAGTATTTTTTGCTTCAACTACATAAGTTTTTGAGCCTTTAATACCGCAATGATTTTCTTCAATTTCTAAATCATGAAATTTAACAATATTTACTTCTTTTTTGCGAGCTTTCTTTAATGCCATAAGACTTACCTCATTATCTTTTAAAGCATATTCACTCATAATAACTACACTTTTACCAAGACTTTTAGCTGTATATATTTTTTCATCCTTCTTAACTTTCATCATTAAATTATTATCAGCTATATCATCTATATGAAGTGCATTATCTATACATCTATAACCTAATTTTTCTGCTAAACCATAGGGAACTTGTCCTGTTTCTCCATCTACAGTTTTCTTGCCACAGATAATATAATCATATTCTTCCTTTTCTAAAACCTTAGATAAAACACTAACAGTAGCCACTGTATCCGCACCGCCAAATTTACTATCACTTATTAAAATTCCTTTATCACTTCCAAGTGCAAAAGCTCTTTTTAATACTTCTTCTGCCTTTAAACTTCCCATGCAGATACATGTTATTTCTATATCATATTTCTTCTTTAAGGATGTAAGTTCTTTTAATGCATATAAATCATAAGGATTAATAACATAACTTTCACTTCTATATTCATTTTCATAAACAAGATTAGTTCTTACTGCCTTAATACATACTGCAAATTTAATCATAACTTCTTCTCCTAAAAATGTTATAGTAAGCTTACTGACATATTGTATATGGTGTTTTTCTGCATTTCATTAGTTCCAGAATAAATACTGCAAGCAAGAGCATCTCTTAATTCACGTTCAATATCATATTCCTTTGTATAGCCATAAGCGCCGAAAATCTGCATAGCATCTCTACAGGTTTTAATATAGTTCTCGCTTACATATAGCTTAAATATTGAGGTTTCCTTATAAGCTTTCTTTCCTTGATCCTTTAACCAAGCTATTTTATAAAGCATTAATTTAGACATTTCTATGGCTGTTTCCAT
This sequence comes from uncultured Clostridium sp., assembly GCA_934746785.1. Lineage (GTDB taxonomy): Bacteria > Bacillota > Clostridia > Clostridiales > Clostridiaceae > Clostridium. Next base: position 3,381 of record CAKVFO010000164.1, read on the forward strand.
TTCAGCAATCTTATGAGAAATTGCTTGATTATCTCCTATAGATTTTCCAAACTGTCTTCTTGAAAGGGCTTGTTCTATGCATAATTCCTTAATTCTTTCCATAGCTCCCACATGAGGTGCAAATTCATAACATCTTTCCCATTCAAGAGCTTCAGTCATTATAATATTACCCATATGTAATTTTCCTAATATGTTCTCCTTAGGAACTGCACAGTTTTCAAGAACTACTTCACTTGTAGGACAAGCGCCTAATCCCATCTTTTCTATATCTTTACCTATTTTTACTCCAGGAAAGTTTTTATCTACAACAAAGGCTGTTATTTTCTTTCTTGGTTCAGTTCCTGTTATAGCAAATACTATAAATAAATCTGCTATAGGTCCGTTAGAAATAAACATTTTACTTCCATTTAATATGTAATTATCTCCTTGCTCCACAGCTGTGGCTGCCATATTATAAGAGTCTGATCCTGCTTCTGCTTCTGTTATTGCTATAGCACCAATTTTCTTTCCATAAACCATATCTTTTAAATATTTATCTTTTAAAACCTTACTTCCATATAGATTTATTAAATTTGAGGCTACCCAAATATGATTGTTAACAGCAAAGACAAAACCATTATTTTTACATCCATAACCTAAAGCTTCAATAACAATTGCTGCTGTTAAGTAAGATTCATTTAACCCTTCATATTCTTCATCTATAACTAGTCCAAACAATCCAAAATCCGCTGTTTCCTTCCACATATCATATGAAAACTTCTCTAAATACTTTTTATTATTTAACTTATTTTTAGCAAAATTTATAACTTCCTGTTTATATTCTTTTTGTTCTTTTGTTAAATTAAAATCCATAAAACCACTTCCTATAACTTATTTGTATCCTTTGTTATTTAAAACATATAAACTTAGAGAAATTAATATACAGCAATATGCTGCTGAATAAATTAATACTTTTATAATTGAAGTAAAAGGGAAACTATTTATTCCACTAAATAGTAAGGTAATTTTACTTAAAGCATTTAAAATATAGGTAATATATTTTAAATAGGGTATTTTTTCAATAAAGTCTACTTTCACTACACTTAATATTGAAAATAAGATTAAAAACAATAACGCTCCCTTGCTATTTAATTTAGCTATGGTTTCATATAAAGCAATTATTGATATACTTATTAAAACAGCTGCTATATGTAATATGAAAGCACATATAATATCATATAAACTCAAGCTATTTATAAATAATGAAAAACCATTTAAAACATTTTCTAAAAAAATAATAACCGAAGCTAGTAAAGCCCCAATACTTCCAAACAGAAATAATGTTAAATAATTTCCTATATAATATATATTTTTACTCTTGCTGCTGAGAATCATTAAATCCTGCATAACAATATCTGTATTTCTCAAATATGTATATCCTATCCATATAATTGTAAAAAAAAGAATTCCCATTGACAGCATAACAGTTGATATCTTTTCTAAAGGTTTAGTACTGTATATCATAAAAGAAGCTGTAAGCCACGATATCGCTGGCAGTATTATTTTATTACTCTTTAAATATACTAAACAATTATATCTAATTCTTTCTATTAAAGTTTTCATTTTCTATCCTCTCATTTTATAGTTATGTTTAACAAAATTATACATTTTATATTTTTTTATGTCAACCTAACAAGTTATTTTTCATATACATGCTATAATTCTTGTAGAAATGCCCTTTTAACTCAATTAAACTTTTAAAATCCCCTTTTTCAACAATAGTTCCTTTATTCAAAACTATTATTTCATCATACCTTTCTAAAACTTCTTTATTCAGCCTATGAGTTATTACAATTCTAGTAGTATCTTTTAATTCTATAATTAACTTTTCAATACTTCTTGCTGTTTCTGGATCTAAAGCTGAAGTCACTTCATCTAGCAGAAGGATAGGTGTATTTCTTAAGATTGCCCTTCCTATGGATATTCTCTGTTTTTGTCCCCCTGATAAATTGTTGCCATTTTCTCCACACTGATAATCTAAGCCATTTACTTCTAAAAATTTATCCATATATATTTTTCTCATAGTTTCATTTAAAGTTTCATCATCATAATCGCAATAAAGAGTAAGATTATTTTTTAAAGTATCATCAAATATAAATGAATCCTGATGAATAATTGATAATATATTGCTTAATTCAGTTGATGTAATATCTCTTATATCAATATCATCAATACAAACCTTACCTTTAAAATTATCATAGTATCCCATAATAATATTTAATAAAGTTGATTTTCCACAACCACTTTCCCCTATTATGACATAGGATTTATTCTTCTCAAATTCATAATTAATATTAGAAAGTACTTCCTTTTTATCTTCATAGGAAAAGCTTAAATCCTTAATAATTATAGATTTATTAAAATCCTTTTTCTCCCTTAATTTAATTTCTACAGTATCCTCCTTTATTATATTTTCAAGCTTTTCAAAAATAGATCTTGCTCCTAAAAATTTACCAAATTGTTTTACTAAAGGCTTTATAAAGGAAAAAAGGTTAGTCATAAGCTGAACTTCCGCAGTGACAGTTCCTATAGTTACATAACCCTTTGATACTAATATCATACCAACAACAAAGGTTCCTAACATGCTGCATAAAGTTAATAAAGTAGTAATGCTATCGATGGAATCGTTAAGTCTATATAATTTTGTTTTTCCATCTTCAAGTTCCACACTTTTTTTAAATACTTTTTCTTTTATCCTATTTTCAATATTAAAGCTTTTAATAACAGGAAATCCTGATAATATCTCCTTAGTTAGTATATTAAAATCTGCACTTAAATCTGAAACATCCTTTTGTTTTTTCATAAGGGCATTATTTGCTGCCTTTAAAATTACAACTGGCATAATAATTACCAATAAAACTGCTAAGAACATTTTATAATTTAAGATACACATTATAGATGCACTTACAAGAATCTTTACTCCATATAACAAAATAAGAATTTGACCTGTAACATAATCTCTTTCTATAACTGTCATATCATTGTTAACTGCAGACAGGTAATTTCCTATATTATCCTTTTGGAAATCCTTTACTCTTTTATTTATAAGCTTCTCTAAAAAAGTACCCCTTATATTAATCATTGCCCTGCGGCTATATTCATTTGATACATAAATATTAATAAACTGCATAATACAGTAACTTAAAATCACAAAAATAGTTACATATATTAAGATATATATTTTTTCTTTCTTTATTTCTCCCATATCAAGAGCATACTTAAAAATCAACGCCATGGCACCATCAATAAAGGATACTCCTATGGTCACTATTACTGTTAATAAAAAATATATTTTATTATTTTTGTATATTTGTTTTTTTAGTTTATTCCTCATACTTCTTATCCTTACTATTAAAATAATTATAGCTTTTTACAATATCCTTTAAGTATAGCTGTTTTAAAGCTTTAGGCCTGTCCATAATAATTGCTGCATCCATTATCATTTGCCACTTTCTAAGTCTTTCCCTATCTATTTTTCTATAACTTTCATATTCCTTTAGATATATCTTCATTAAAAATTCATTAACTTTATAAATTATCTTATTTTTAATACCCTTTATTTCCTTCCATTTATGAGAAAAATCCTCATAGGGATGAACTCCAAGTAAAGTTAAAGTTCTTGCAATATCTGCAATATATTCAGCCCTGCCTCCTTCTGCCCAGTCTATAAT
>CAKVFO010000165.1 GCA_934746785.1 uncultured Clostridium sp.
GTATATCTTCCTTGAGAGTATATTTGTAATGCGAGTTTTATTAGAATGCAGGAATGAAGGAACAAAATTCTAAATCGCAGGCTCTTAGAATTTGGAATGGAATATATATTTTAATTACAAATTTTTTAGGCTGAACCGTGGGTTCAGCTTTTTTTGTTGGTTTTGGGATTTAATAGAGGAGTAACTGAAGATTAGTTGTTGGGGAATGCAGAAGTGAGTGTATTTGGGGATGAGAGTATATCTTTCTTGAGGGATTATCTCGAATCAAAGACTCTGCAGAATGCAGAAATGCAGAAGCGAGTGTACTTGGGAATGAGGGTATATCTTCCTTGAGAGTATATTTGTAATGCGAGTTTTATTAGAATGCAGGAATGAAGGAACAAAATTCTAAATCGTACCTCTTAGAATTTAGAATGAATATATATTTTAATTACAAATTTATAAAGGGAGGCTTGTCTACCCCCAGCACCCTATAAAATAAAAGAAACTCTTGAAGAGTTTCGTACATAACTCTTCACTAGAGCTTTAGCTCTAATTTCACCGAAGCTTGCTTCAATATCACATAGCTTTATATAATTAACAGCAACATGTTGTTTAGTGTGCAGGAATCAAGAAAATTCTAAATTATAGGCTCTTAGAATTTAGAAATGAATATACATTTTAATTACAAATTAATTGAGGGGGGCATGTCCGCCCCCCCATCATCATATGATGAAAGAAATTCTGCAAGAGTTTCAACATTAAATTTCTGCATTCTAAATATACTTTCATTACAAATAGATTACCAAGGAAAGTATACTACCATTAAAAGAAAAACTTACGTCTGCATTCTAAATACACTTTCATTACAAATAGATTACCAAGGAAAGTATACTACCATTAAAAGAAAAACTTACGTCTGCATTCTAAATATACTTTCATTACAAATAAACTACCAAGGAAAGTATACTATCATTAAAAGAAAAACTTGCGTCTGCATTCTAAATACATTTTCATTACAGATAGACTACCAAGGAAAGTACACTATAATTAAAAGAAAGGCTTGAGTCTGCATTCTAAATATACTTTGGTTACAGATACGCTCCCAAGGAAAATATACTATCCTTAAAGGAAAGACTTACGTCTGCATTTATTGTTTATCTCCAGGGCATGGAGGACAGGCAGGGAAATCTATTTGGAATATCATAGATATACAATAAACAGAATGGCAAGGAAGATTAAAATCAGCTTCATAATCATCATAACATTCAGGATTGCCATTCTTTTTTAATTTTCTAACTTCAAGTTTATACGGAGTGCCGCCATAAAAAACGTCACAGCGTTTTACAGGTAATCCAGTTTTAGCGTTAAATAACTTGAAGTTTTCACAAGTACATATATTCATAAGCTTTAAATTAATAGGAGATTCAACAGATAAAGTGTCAACAACAGTTGAATCATTATTACAAGCTTTATAAGTTAACTCACCATAGTTACCAAAAACAAGAGTATAAACAATGTCGTCACCTTTGCCTGGTAAAGTTCCAGGAACACATTCTGCTTCTGTATTAGAGTATTTATGACCAAAGATTTTAACTTCTCCATAAACTACAACAGGTTCAGGATTTGTAACTGGACAATTAATAACTTTACCATAAAGGTTTACATTATCTTTAAAGTTAATTTGTGATTTTTTTTCTTTTCTGTAGCCATAATATATAGCCTCCTTGATTTTAATGTTACAATTTATAATATGAAGAAAATGTTAAATAGTGAAAGATGAAAAGTATAAATTTATTTATACAATGTTAAGTTTTGAAAAAAGAGACAAAAAAAGGGGAGAGAAAAAATTATAATACCTAATGAATAAAATATCTTATGATGGTTAAAATAACTAATGTGAAGATAAAGTTTTATTTAATAATATCAAAAAAACTATTATATACACTTAATATATTTTAAAAGTGTAAAAATATATTAAATATTTTCTTGTAAAAAATAAAAATATAATGTATAATTATCTTTGTAAAAAAATTTACATAATATAATAAAAGATTAATTTTGTATAGTTTTCTCTTAATTGTAGAGACCTTTATATTTTAGTCTTTTGATTAGGAGGAAAGTATAATGACAGATAAGACAATTGTATGTAAAGATTGTGGAAACGAATTCGTATTCTCAGTAGGAGAACAAGAATTCTTCAAAGAAAAAGGATTCGATAACGATCCAGTTAGATGCCCAGCTTGTAGAAAAGCTAAAAAGGCTCAAAACAACAGAAGATAGTTGTAAGTTAAAGCTGCAGAGTAATCTGTAGCTTTTATTTTTAAGGAAATTATATTAGCCTTATATTTTAACATAAAAATAGACAACTAACTTCTAAAACAAAGTCAGCTGTCTATAGTTTGAGATGAATCTTGTTAATTACAAGAATCATTTCTTTTTTTATACTACTTAGTTGTTTGTTTGATTACTATCTTCTTTTTCTATAAGTATATACGTTATAGCCTCTAAGATTAGCAACAGTTACAGCATTTCTGTAGTTTTTGTTCGCTTGTTTTATTAAGTATGAATTTGAATATCCACCATTAACATTTTGTAGAGTTTCTAAAGATAATTCTTTCATAAATCACACCTCCTTAAATTAAATTGTACTTAAATACAAGGAAATATTAACATATAATCCAATATATTGAAAAAATAAATCGGAAGGGAATTGTTTTACTTCGTAAATATATAGAAAGTTTACACAAAAGAAATAAAGTTTGAAAAGTACTTATAACATATGAACCTTAGGATAAAGGTAATATAATCTACTTTTTAATGATTGTATAATGACAAGTTCTATACTCATTCATTAATTCACAAAAATAATTTTCTTCAGTATGGTCATATTTAAATCCGCACTTCTCCTGAACTCTTTTTGATTTTGTATTTCCATCATAATAGCCGCACCATAAAGTTTTTATATTAAGATCATCAGACGCATATCTTATAATCTCATTAACAGCTTCGGGTATTAGACCTTGTCCCCAATAAGGCTTTCCAATCCAATAGCCAATTTCAGCTTCAGTATTATCCTTTGCAATACTGCTTACACTTCCAATCATTAATCCAATGCTTCCTATAGGTTCATTGGTTTCTCTTAAAACAATAGCATAAGTTTCATCTCCTGATAAGGCAGTTTTTATTACTCTAAGACTGTCTTCAACGCTTGTATGAACAGGCCATCCTGCAATAGGGCCCACATCAGGGTCTTTTGCATATTTGTAAAGACTTTCAGCATCTTCATCCTTCCATGGACGTAGAATTAATCTCTCTGTAGTTAAAATCATACTATACCTCCTTACATTCACATTAATTAGAGTATATCATAAAGGTCTAAATTATATTATAGTCTTTTTCTATTTTGAACATAATTGAAAGATGAATAAAAAGTATTTAGTATAGCTTAAAAAGAAAAAGAATTCAAAAAGGAATTATATATAGTATACACATAAAAATATTTGCGAAAATGGTGTCGAAAATACAAAAAATGTAAAAACTGAAGATTATATCATAACGGTTTCGCTTAAAAAACGAACCTAAAATAAAAAATGATTAAAAATAATCGTATAAACTATTGCAAAAATTCCGATATGAATATACAATTGTATCAAGAAATCAAAATAAATATAAATTACAAAGAAAAAGTATATCACATTAAAACGCATTGTTTGGAGGATTACAGATGAAAAAGAAATTATTATCATTATTAATGGCATCTACAATAGGTTTAGGATTACTAACTGGATGTGGAAGTACAAATTCAGATTCAGCTGAAGGTTCAGCTAAAATAGGAATGGTTACAGATGCTGGAAGAATTGATGACAAATCATTTAATCAAGGAAGCTGGGAAGGTATTCAGAGAAGTAAAGATGAATTAGGAACTGATATTAAATATCTTAAGCCAGAGGGAACAACCATTGCTGATTATTCAACAAAAATAAAAGATTTATATGATGGAGGATACAAATTTATAGTAACTCCAGGATTTAAGTTTGAAGGAGCTATATTTGAAGCTCAAGATAAGTATAAAGATGCAAAATTTGTACTTATAGATGGGGTTCCAAACAATGGAAAGAATGGAGACGAGAATGTTTCTAAAATAGGGGAAAATACTGTAGCAGTAAGTTATGCAGAACATGAAGCAGGTTTCATGGCTGGAGTTGCAGCATCACTTGAACTTAAAGAAGGAGATTTAGGATTCTTAGGTGGTATGGAATCATCAGCAGTTCAAAAGTTTAACTGGGGATTCCAACAAGGTGTAGCTTATGCTAATGAAACTTTTGGAACTAAGATGACTATAAAAGAAGAAAATGTTCAATATCAAGGTTCATTTGATAGTCCAGAAGCTGGTCAACAAATAGCAGCTACAATGTTTGATAGAGGAGTTAAAGCAGTATTTGCAGCAGCAGGTGGTACTGGAACAGGTGCTATAACTGAAGCGAAAGCTAGACAAACTAAGGGTGAAAATGTATGGGTAATAGGAGTAGATTCAGATCAATATGATGAAGGAATCTATGCAGATGGAAAATCAGCTATCTTAACATCAGCAATGAAGAAGATAGATCAAACTACATACAGCTTAATTAAAGATTTAGTTGAAAAGAATGAATTCCCAGGTGGACAACAATTAGTATTAACTGCTTCAGAAGATTGTGTTGGTCTTCCAGAAAAGAATCCAAACTTAAGCGCAGACACAACTGCAAAATGTGATGAAGTATTTGCAAAGATTAAGAGCGGTGAAATTAAAGTATCTTCTGCAAAGGGAAACTTAATTAAGTAATTAGTTATTAGAAGGGGGGGAATTTCCTACCCCTTTTATTAATACCTAGAAAAGTATAGAATTTCTTGTATATAAATGCTTGGATTTAGCAGTTTCTAAGGTGTATAGATAAAAAGTAAATTCACGGGAGGATGTAAAATGGAACATGTAGTAGAAATGCTTAATATCAGAAAAGAATTTGCTGGAATAGTTGCAAATGATGATATTACATTACAGCTAAGAAAAGGCGAAATACATGCTTTATTGGGGGAAAATGGAGCTGGGAAATCAACCCTCATGAGCGTATTATTTGGTATGTATCAGCCAGAAGGCGGCATTATTAAGGTTAGAGGAAAGGAAGTAAAAATTACTGACCCTAATGTAGCTAATGATTTAGGAATAGGAATGGTGCATCAGCACTTTAAGTTAGTAGAAAACTTTACTGTAACTGAAAATATTATATTAGGAATGGAACCTAAAAAGTTTGGTTTATTCTTAGAAAAGAAAAGTGCAGCTAAGAAAATAGAAGAGCTTTCAAAGCAATATGGATTAAATGTTGATCCATACGCTAAGATTGAAGATATCAGCGTTGGTATGCAGCAAAGAGTTGAAATCTTAAAAATGCTTTATAGAGATGCAGAAGTTCTTATTTTTGATGAGCCAACAGCAGTTTTAACTCCACAAGAAATTGATGAGTTAATAGCTATTTGGAAGTCACTTGTTAAAGAAGGAAAGTCTATTATAATAATCACTCATAAGCTTAGAGAAATTAAAGAAGCAGCTGACAGATGTACTGTAATTAGAAGAGGACGTTACATTGGAACTTGCGATGTAAAGGAAACTTCAGAAGCTGAAATGGCTAAGATGATGGTTGGTAGAGAAGTATCATTTAAGGTAGAAAAATCTGAAGCAAAACCAGGTGAAGTTATTTGTGAAATTGAAAACTTAAATGTAAATAATAATAAGAAGGTTCTTGGACTTAAAGACTTCTCAATCAACATAAGAAAGGGAGAAATCTTAGGAATTGCTGGGGTTGAAGGAAACGGACAAACTGAGCTTGTAGAGGCTATTACAGGTCTTAGAAAAGTTGAAAGTGGTAAGATCTTATTTAATGGACAAGACATAACAGGCCTTAAGATTAAAGAAAGAATAGAAGCAGGTATTGCACATATTCCAGAAGATAGACAAAAACGTGGTTTAGTTCTTGAATATTCAATTGAAGATAACTTAATTTTAGAAAAGTTTAAGAAAGCTCCTTACTCTAACAAGTATGGAATATTAAATAGAAAAGCTATTAGAGAAGAGGCAGAAAAGATTATAAAAGAGTTTGATGTTAGAAGTGGACAAGGTGTTATTTCTAGAGCAGGTGCTCTTTCAGGAGGAAATCAACAAAAGGCTATTATAGGTAGAGAAATTGAGCTTGGTCCAGATTTACTTATAGCTGTTCAGCCAACAAGAGGTCTTGATGTTGGTTCTATAGAATACATACATAAAAGATTAGTTGAACAAAGAGATGCAGGAAAGGCTGTACTTTTAGTATCATTAGAACTTGATGAAGTATTAAATGTATCAGATAGAATTGCAGTAGTTAACAATGGTAACTTAATAGGAATAGTTAAGTCTTCTGAAACTGATGAAAAGGAAATTGGTTTAATGATGGCAGGAGTAAAGAAGGAGGAAGAAAGTCATGAAGAATAATGCATTAAAGTCAGTTCTTGCTGTTATTTTAGGATTAATGGCAGGGGCCCTTCTTATGGCAGCAATGGGGCATAATCCAGTACAAGGATATAGTTTCTTGCTTAAGGGTTCTTTATCAAGTACTGAAAGAATTGCTAATACAATAGCAACAGCAACACCACTTATTTTAACAGGATTATCAGTAGGATTTGCTTTTAGAACAGGACTATTTAATATAGGTGCACCAGGTCAAATGTTATTTGGAGGATTTGCAGCAACAGCAGTAGCTTTAACTTGTACTTCTCTTCCAAGACCAGTTTTACTTTTAGCTATTATACTTGCAGGATTTATAGCTGGTGCTTTATGTGCAGGTATTGTTGGATTCTTAAAGGCTAAGTTTAATGTACATGAAGTTGTTGGTTCTATCATGTTAAACTGGACAGCTTACTGGGTAGTATATTACTTAATTCCACAATACTTTAAGTCAGATGGTGCTGAAACTGAATCAAGACAGATTTCAAGTTTAGCTTCTTTAAAGGCAGAATGGATCACGAAGTCTTTTGACGGATCATTTATAAAT
>CAKVFO010000166.1 GCA_934746785.1 uncultured Clostridium sp.
ATGTATATGAATTGCAGGATTAAAGTTAAGCTCGATTATACCATATTCCGAATCTTCACTACTATAGTCTTCTAACATTATATCTACCCCACATATCCTTGCATTAACTGCTTTAGCACATTTAACAGCTATATCCTTAAATTTTTGAGGGATAAGATCTGTATAATCTATACTATCTCCACCAGTACTTATATTGGAATTTTCACGTAAGTACACTACTTCATCTTTGGCAGGTACATAATCAAAATCTTTATTATCATTCTTTAAAAATAACTTTGCAGCATCATCAAGTTTGATTTTTTCTAAAGGCGTTACATATCCCTTGCCTCTTAAAGGATCTTGGTTTTTAATTTCAACGAGTTCTCTTATGCTCAGCTTGCCATCTCCAGTAACATTTGCAGGAACTCTATGTAATATCCCTACTACTTCATCATCAATAACTAAGAATCTATATTCTTTACCCTTTATAAATTCTTCTATAAGAACTGTGCTGTCATCTTTAAAGGCTATCTTAAATCCTTCTACAAGCTCTTCCCTGCTGCCACCATCTTTAAATATACTTATACCTTTGCCAAAGTTAGTTGACTTAGGTTTAATAACTATTGGTTTATTTACAAACTTATCTACATTTCTTTCAGCCTCTTCAATAGAATTAAACTCATCACCAAGCGGCACTCTTATATCATGCTTTCCTACTACCTTTTTAGTTACAGTCTTATTTTCCATCATTAAAACAGTAACATAATTATCTTTAGATGTTTTTGTAGCTTGTTTAACATACTCTACTTTATTATCCTTCTCTAAAGAAATAAAGTTATCAGCCCTGTCTATAAGTTCTATCTTAATACCATGTTTAACAGATTCTTTTATTAAAATTTGTGTAGAAAGCTCTAAGTCTTCATAGCCTATAAATTTAAATCTGTTTTTATATGAGTCTTCTTTATACTTCTTAGCAAGCTCTAAATTAACATTAATAAATCCTCTTCTATTTACATCTTCTAAAATCATACTAGCATAAGTTTTACTGCTATCCTCTACTTTATTTAGCTGATATTTTAATATATCTTCATATGCAATATCAAGTTCAACACAAAGATTTTTTATTTCATCAAGTATTTCATATGCCCAAGACTTCTTATCAACCTCTACACCATTATTAATTAAAGAAATATCCTTTAAACCATCTTTAGCAATTCTATGTTGATTTTCTAAAGCTTCTTCCTGCCATAAATCATAACTTTTCTCTTCTTTAACTAAACAATAAAGATTAAATAGCTGTAAAAATTCTAAATCTTTTAAAGCTACACCACTCTTTTCATATGGATTTAAATCAATACTTCTAAATTCAAGATAATTTATACCGCCCTCTTCTAAAGACTTAAGAACATTTAAAGTTTCTTTTGCTTTAAGTCTTATTGAGCTATAAAGTTCTTTTGGAGAATCTATAACCTTGCTTTCAATAAGATCATTTATACTCTTTATATACTCAGGAAGAGAATTATAATTTGGAAATAAATCTACATCATTTTTATATCCACATTCACCATTTCTAAAGGATAGTGCTTTCCTATTTGAAAATTTACACTTATCATTTCCTATAGTAGATTTTGTACATTGATTATAAAAACTATCATGTACTACAGATGCTGCACCTAATATATATACAATAAGCCATCTATATCTTAGATAATTTCTAGTTGTCTTTAAATATATATTGTTCTTAAATTCCTTATAATCTTTACAATTATCTTGAGACTTAAATAACTCTTCTATTATTTCTTCATTAAAAGAAAAATTAAAGTGTATACCTGAAATAAGCTGTCTCTTTCCTCCATATTTCTTTATAAGCTTTTCTCTATACTTTCTAGATTCTATCCCCTTCTCTGTATCATTAAACTCTGCAAGAGGTATATCCTTATCATCTGGAACTATACAAGGCATAGATTGAGGCCATAAATACTCATCCTTACATTCTAAAGCTGTTATATCATAAAGCGTACTTAAGAAGTTATGAGTCTCTTTTACTGTAGGCATTGGAGGTGTTATAACTTCTATCTGACTTTCCGAAAAATCTGTTGTAATGTATGGATTGTTTAATTTATCTCCAAAAACTTTCGGATGTGGTTTCTTAGATAATTCACCATCTCTATCTACCCTAAGCATTTCTCTTTCTATTCCAAAGTTACCCTTTAATAAATCAAACGAATTAAACTTTTTTAATATATCTATCATTTTGCTGTGTTTCCTTTCTAATCCCTTACTATAGATATTTTTATATTTATAATATAGACAACTATCTATATATTGTCAAATAAATAATAGGGAATAAAATTCTAAATAAATTACTATTTAGAATTAGTATCCCCCCATTATTAGATGTTTATATTATATAAATTCTATTTAAATTTTTTATCAGGTTTGTTGATTATGTATATACCTGAACATACAGATAATAAAGCTATTAAATTTAAAATATTAAAGAATTCTTCTCCTAAGAATATGGCAGACATTAATGCTCCAAAAATAGGAGTTAAAAAGTTATATATTGATATTTTACCTGCACTATTATATTTAAGAAGTATTGTCCATATAGTAAAGGCTACAGCAGACAATAAAGCCATATAAGCTAAAAGCAGAATTCCTTCAAAGGTTATACTTAAATGTGGAATTCCTTTTATAAAGGATATTAGTATTAGTATAATACCTCCAATGAATAATTGATAACCTGTTATTGTAGCTGAATCTCCAGTATTAGCTATCTTCTTACTATATATAGAAGCAATTGCAAAGGATGTTGAAGATAATATTATAAATCCTTCACCTAAAAAATTAAAACTGCTGTCAAAGCCTTGTGATTTACTTAAGTTTAATATTATTACTCCTAAAAATCCCAAAATACATCCTATAGCTTTTTTCTTATTTATCCTATCATTTTTAGTTATAAAGTGACATATCAAAATAACTATAAAAGGTGATATTGCATTTAAAATTGATGCTTTAACACCAGTGGTATTAGACATTCCTATATAATAAAATATATATTGAATAGTTGTTTGTATTATACATAAGATTGTAATACCCTTTATATTATTTCTTGTTGGTTTCACTATTTTCTTGTTGATAATACATGCTGCTATAATTGTTAAGATTCCCGCTATAGTAAATCTTATACCTGCAAAAAGTATCTGTCCCTCTACACTATTTTTAATATCAAATAATTTATAGCCTGTCTTTACTGCAGGAAATGCACTTCCCCAAAGCATTGTACATATTATAGCCATAAATAAGATATTTTTATTATTAGTAAAGTATCTCTTTGTTTTTTCCAAGGTTATTTCCTACTTTCTATTATTTAATTACATAATAAGTGTACAACTCTTAATAAAAAAAGTACACTAATATTTAGTGTACTTGCTTCTTTTTTATATTATCTTTAAACTTCTCAAAAGCCTCACGGTATTTAGTTGATTTGATATTAGGAAATGCCTTTATTAACCTAATATCTTGAAAAGTTTTTTCTTTTAATATCTTTTTAAATTTCTCTGAGTAAAATTCACTTTCTTCAAAGAGCTCTATAAAGCTATCCTTGATTTTCTCTTTCTTTATTTTAGACTCCTCTATTATATGTTCTTTCACATGTCTCGATTCTTCAATAATTATAGAACTTTTAGCTTTAGTATTTTCTATATACATATTTATTTCCTTTTGTAACTTAGCTAATCTATCATTTAAATTTATTAAATTACATACAGTAACTATAAGATCTATACTTAAAAGTATTATAAGTAAAATAGATATTGGGAGTAAGATTTTATAATCTATTTTTATAAGTATACTGCTTATAAATGGGTTTAGTATATATACAGCAAGTAATGTCATTAATCCAAATACAAATGCACCAAGAAGACATACCCTGCCATTAATATTAAATTTTCTTTCTGAATAATCCCACCATTTTGCATTAAATAGTTTTTCCATAATATATGATGTTAAATATTCTAAAATTCCAGTAAGTACAACTCCTAAAAGAAAAACCTCTAAGGGATTTTTTATATTACCAAGAGTAACTACAACTAATATTGCTCCACTTCCGTATATAGGACATACAGGGCTGTTTAAGAAACCTCTATTAACAAATCTTCTCTCCTCTACTGAACATAATATAGATTCATAAAGCCATCCTGCAAAACTATATATTATAAATAATAAAAAATAATAAACTGCCTTTTCCAACATTTTCACCTCTAGTAAATTATTCAAATAGCATAGTATTATACCTCTTCATAGTCCATCACTCCTTTATAATAATTATACAGTTATTTAACATTATGTCTACAATAATTTCCTTATAAAGTTCAATATGGACTATAATACAGTTTATGGAGTAATATTTTTATGCTTTAAAATCATAATTAGCTGCTAAAAAAACAGGCATGTATAAGCTTGAATAATTTTAATAATATTCAAATCTATACATACCTGCTTAATTAAATATCAATTTCCTAAATGATTATAGTTATTTTCTGCTGTGTAGTATATACTTCTTCGTAAACTGTTTCTAGATACATTATGATTATAATATTCACTAAGCCCTTTCCAAGATGGTTTGATACTTAACCTGCAACATAAATTAACATATTTTTCAAATATACTTAAATTCATATAAATCACCTTATTTCATAATATTATAAAAGCAACATCTCTTTAATAAAGTCTATTCAATCTTTGTGATTTATATGCATTTTAACTGTAATATTCACTTATTATATCAGCCCATTTATTGATATAATTTATAGCCAAAGCACTTTTGCCATTTGGAATTTAAATCTTTTAAAATTTTATGTATAAATTACTTTAAACTGTCAATAATTAAGAAGACGGCAATATATCAGCTCAATATATACAAAAGAAAAAATAAATTTTTCATAGTTTGTCAGGATTTTAATTATAATCCCATTTTTCATAACTTTACCTCGACAACTTAACCTGAAAATCCTGACATTATATAGACTGCTCATTTTAATAATAAATGAGCAGTCTATATTTTTAAGGATATATATATTGCTTTATAGGTACCTCAATTGCTTCTGCTTTCTCTACATCAATATATATAGAATCTAATAACTTATTATCATTATTTTTTTTTAAAGTTCCTGTAATCTTATACCATGAATTTTCATTATATTGTTTATTATCTTTACATAAGAATCCTGTAATCTGCATATCTGAAGCACAGCAGGACATAACATATCTTGCAATTACAAATTGATTTTCTTTAATAGATTCATCTTTATATATAAAACCTATAACTTGAACTTTCCTATTATTGCAGCTGTCAATATCATTAAATATTTTATCACGAAGAGATAAGTAATTTTCATCATTAATTACTATAACTTCATTATTGTATTGACTATTATCTTCATCTATTACATTATCTGTTAAGAGACTCTCCTTATTATTATTGGAATAATTACTATCTATAGTTTTAGTTGAAACTATATCTTTACTTGGATCAAAAAACAGTACAACTAGCAAAGGAAGAATAAATAATTTATAACTGCTAAGATATGCAGGTTTAGTTCTATTTTTACCAATACTAATTAATAAAGAAATTGATACAATTATCATTAACATAATACTAAACTTTACAAAGGGCAGAAGCCTTGGATGCATAATTTTTAGTAAGTCACCTGTTACTATAAATCTAATATATATGATGCTTAAAGTAACTAAAATAATTAACTTTAGCAATGTTTCTCTATTATATCTATTCATATAAAATAAACTCCTTTTATAATGGTATAAATAGTAATACTAAAAATGAAATAATAAGTACAATAAATATATACCTTAATATAAAAGATTTCTTAAAGTATGCTGTAAGCATTATGGTGTTCTTTATATCTATCATAGGTCCTAGAACTAAAAATCCTAATATAGAGTTCATAGGAGCAATATTTAAAAATCCCTTTGCTACAAAAGCATCAGATGTTGAGCATATAGATAAAAGGAAAGCAATTAACATCATAAATAATAAATAGCTTATATTATTTTTAGGTATTGCACTCAGCATATTATAAGAATTTAATAATTGCAGCAATGATGTAAATAAAGCACCAACTATTAAAAATTTACTTACTTTAAAGAATTCATCTGCTGTTCCCTTTAATATTCCATTAAACTTTTCTAAGGGTAACGCACCTTTATAAGTTCCATTACAAAGATCGCAGTTACAATTTCCTATAAAGTCATTAACTATATTTTCTTTCTTTTCTCTTCCTAAAATCAGGGAAGATATAACTGATATAGATATCCCTAAAACTACTCTTAAGAAAACTATTCTTATGCTGCTTTGAAAAGCATAATAAGTTGATATTATGGATATTGGATTCATAATTGGAGCTGACAGCATAAATGCAATTACAGCATTTAAAGGTACTCCTTTATTTAAAAATCCTAATGCAAGGGGTATTGTGCCGCAATCACATATAGGAAATAGTAATCCTAAAATAGACGCAGTTATAGATGATACTAATTTATTTCC
The DNA here is from genome assembly GCA_934746785.1 of uncultured Clostridium sp. Taxonomy (GTDB): domain Bacteria; phylum Bacillota; class Clostridia; order Clostridiales; family Clostridiaceae; genus Clostridium. Next base: position 6,548 of record CAKVFO010000166.1, read on the forward strand.
TTTAAATATCTTATATATCCACTCATCAGGTATACAAATTTGAATTAAAGAAGAAACAAATGAACCTATTAATATAAAAGGAAAGGCTTCTAGAAGTATTGAAATAAAATTAACCTTAAAGGATGTAAAAAGTTTAACTGCTTCATCACCTCTTCTAGTAAGGTTTATATATGATACTAAAGTAAATATAAATAATATGGAAAATATAATTAATAGTATTTTCAGCAAACCATCAAAGGTGACTTTTTCATTATAATAGTTCAAACAAATTTTCTTATCTTTTATTTTTTTATTTAAGTCATCTAAATCTTTGATTTTAAAGATTTTAGGATGACATTCATTAGTCTTAATAAAATTAATTATATCCTTTACTGCTTTCTTATTTTCTTTATTACAGTTATTTACAATTACTAAATTACTATAAGTTATATGGGACAAGAAAAAAGTAGTAAAATTTCTAAGGTATATTTCTGTTTTATTGCTGTCT
>CAKVFO010000167.1 GCA_934746785.1 uncultured Clostridium sp.
AAAGTAATAAGAAACCTATTACTTCGCTATACAAAAGAAGGAGATTTGATTTTGGATCAATTCTTAGGAAGTGGAACTACAGCAATAGAATCATTGTTATTAAAAAGAAAAGTCATTGGAATTGATGTTAATAGAAGAGCTTTAAATATAAGTTGGTATAGAACAAAAGAATTAGATGGCTTTATAAGCTTAAATGTTGGAGATGCTGCAAGTCTTAATTTGAAGGATGATACAATAGATTTTATTTGTACTCATCCTCCATATAGAGATATAATAAAATATAGTAAAGATATTAAAGAAGATTTATCATTAATGGATAAAGAACAATATTATAGGGTTATGGATAAAGTAGCGAAAGAATGTTTTAGGGTATTAAAAAGTAAGAAAAAGTGTGCTATAATAATCGGGGATATTAGAAAAAACGGTTATATTGAACCTTTGGGGTTTAATATAATGGATATATTTATTAAGAATAATTTTTTACTAAAAGAAATAATAATAAAGGAACAACATAATTGTAGTAGCACTAATAAATGGATTGAACTTGCTAAGAAAAGAAATTTTTTATTAATAAAGCACGAATACATTTTTGTTTTTGAAAAGAGCTATTAAATGTAGCTCTTTTTTAATGTCTAGGAAAGTATAAAAATTTAATATGTGTAAGTTCTGATTTTTATAGACTTTCAGGCATGTTATTTGGTAAAGACATTAAAAAATTAAATTAAAAATGCGAGGAAAGGAGATTATTTATATGAAATATTATTATGAAGACCATAATATAAAGCTAATAAACGAAGACACAATGAAAGCATTGAGTAAACTACCAAAGGCTTCTATAGATATGATATTTTCTGATCCTCCATATTTTTTAAGTAATAATGGGATAACATGCGAAAATGGTAAGATGGTTTCAGTTAATAAGGGAGAATGGGATGAATCTAAAGGCTTTAAAGAAGATGTTAGATTTCATGAAAAATGGCTTAGAAGATGTGATAGAGTTTTAAAAAATGATGGAACTATATGGATAAGTGGTACTTATCATTGCATTCATCAGATAACTTATATTTTATTAAAAATGGGTTACTATATTATTAATGAAGTTGTGTGGTATAAGCCTAATGCTGCTCCAAACTTAGGTTGCAGGTGTTTAACTGCTAGCCATGAGATATTAATATGGGCTAAAAAAAGTAAAAAAGCTAAGCATGTATTTCATTATGATATCGCTAAAACCTTTAATGAAGGAAAACAATTAAGAAGCTTATGGGAAATAAGTACTACTCCAAAGGCAGAAAAGAAGTTTGGAAAACATCCAACTCAAAAACCTTTAAAGCTTTTAGAAAGAATAATAAAGATTTCTACTAATGAAAATGATGTTATATTAGATCCTTTCTGTGGAAGTTCAACTACAGGTGTTAGTGCAATTGCAAATAATAGGAGATATATTGGAATAGATAATAATGAAGAGTTTATAAACTTATCAAAAAAGAGACTCTTAGAGGGATTGGATGAAAATAAGAAAGAGAATAGTATAAACAAAGGAGAAAACATAGAGATGAATGACTTAAAAGCAAAGCCATTTTTAAAGTGGGCTGGAGGAAAAGCAAAATTAATACCAGACATTGAAAGCAGATACCCAAAAAAGCTAAAGAATAACTTAATAAATACATATATAGAGCCTTTTATTGGTGGAGGTGCTTTATTTTTTGATATTACATCTAAATATGATTTTGATAGAATTATAATTAATGATATTAATAAGGAATTAGTTCTTACTTATAGAGTCATAAAAGATAGTGTTAATAGACTTATAGAGATGTTAAGACAATATCAGAATGAATATAATGAACTAGAGTCTATGGAAGAGAAACAAGAATATTTTTATAATATTAGAGAAATGTTTAATACAGGAAAAGGCAATGTAGATTATAATGACACTATAAGTGAAGAATCTATAAGACATGCATCCCATATGATATTCTTAAATAAAAGCTGTTTCAATGGTCTATACAGAGAAAATAAAAAAGGTGGATTTAATGTACCTTTTGGAAAGAAAAAGACAGTCAATACTTTTGAAGAAGATAATTTGTTAGCAGTAAATAAAATACTACAAAGGACTATTATTTTAAATGGTGATTTTGAAGGCGTTGAAGAGTATATAGATGAAAATACATTCATATATTTAGATCCTCCATATAGACCATTAAAAGATAAAGGTAGTTTTAAAGATTATTCGAAAGAAGAATTTAATGATGATACTCAAAAAAGACTAAGGGATTTTTATAAGAGAGCTAGTGAAAGAGGAGCTGTATTAATGGAAAGTAATTCAGATCCTAAAAATGCAGATGAAGATGATTTATTCTTTGATGAGTTATATAGTGAATTTAATATAGATAGAATCAGTGCTGCACGAAGTATAAATAGTAAGGGTACTGGTAGAGGAAAAGTATCTGAAATACTAATCATGAATTATTAGAAACTAAGGCTAAAAAGCTTTAGTTTTTTTTATATATTTTGTATAATTAAAAGGAATATTTTGCTTAAAAGAGAGGGATTTTATGACTAGAGAATTTAAACAATGGTTAGAAACATTTAGAGAAAGTATCTCAAACTATGAGTATTATGTGGATTTTAAAAAGGTATTTAATAATGTAAATGATATTAAAGTAGAGTTAAATATTTTAAATTCATTAATAGGGTCTAAGGATATAGAAAGTGATTTTGAACATTTAATAAAGAAATATCCAGAAACTTTAAAATGTATACCTATTTTATTAGCTGTTAGAAATAATGAGATTTTTGCTATGGATGAAGAGGGAAGTTATAAGTACAACTTTAAAAAAGTTACTCAGACTGTAGAAGAATACAAAAACTTTATGAAAAAGACAGGATTATTCGATTTATTAACAAATCATGACATAACTAATCTAGTTGATTATGTAACTGGAATAGAGACAGGCCTTGATTCTAATGGAAGAAAGAATCGTGGCGGACATCTAATGGAAGATTTGGTTGAAAGTTACTTAAAGAAAGAGGACAACCTTGAATATTATAAAGAAATGTATTCTAAAGACTTAGAAGCAAAGTGGGGATTAGATTTATCTCCTTTATCAAATGGAGGAAAGACATTAAAGAGATTTGATTTTGTTGTTAAGACAGATGAATGTGTTTATGCTATTGAAACTAATTTCTATGCAAGCAGCGGCTCAAAGCTAAATGAAACTGCAAGAAGTTACAAGATGATTGCTGAAGAATCTAAGAAAATTCCAGGGTTTAAATTTGTTTGGTTTACAGATGGATATGGATGGAAGTCTGCTAAGAAAAACTTAGAAGAAACTTTTGATGTTTTAGATACTATGTATAATATTTCTGATTTAGAAAACGGTATTGTTAAAGAGTTATTTAAATAATATATAGATGATTTGTATTAGGGGAAATGCATATGTTTTACGATAAGTTAGAAAAAAGATTAGTGAAAATATTCAAAGATAATGATTTTGTAGGAGCTATGATTAGGAAAGAAGAGAAATTTCAATCAGTTAAGAATAAGTATAATTTAGATCTACAAATAAAGTATCCTGGATATAAAGCTGAGGTTAGAAATGGGAAAGTTATATATGATTACAGGGTAGATTATAATGGGATATCAATATCTCATGTTAATGTTGTTGTAGATTTATATAATAAGATTGTACAAGCTCCTCAGTTAAGAGAATTATATCGTGAGTTTTTAATTGATATTTCAAGAAGTGGTTGGGAGATAGACCTTGACAAGTGTAAAAAATTGGATGAAGTAAGAATTGAAAATCCAAGTGATGAGTTATTAAATTACATAAATACAATTCATAATAGGTTAAACAAGTCATATAATAGAGTAGGTAATGAAGGAAAAGTTTATTCTATATATGAATTAGCTTATTTTATTTCATTAATAGTAATGCAGGAAGATATAAATTACCCAATGCCACGTTTTGAAGGAAGAAGAATGAGCTTTTATAGATATTTAGAAGCTATAAACGGAGAGGATTTAGCTCAGGTAATACAAAGAACTTTATCACATACACGTCCACCGTTAATGGAGGGGATTAACTATAAGGAAATTATAGAGTTACCAAGCTATGTATAGATAGAATTTCAAGGTAGTAGGTAACCTATTATTATATATGTAGAAGGGGTGATATTATGCCATATGGAGATGGATGGGCTAAGTGTCCGAATTGTGGTAAAGAAGCTAATAGTCCTGAAGAAATAGAAGAGTTATTTGGATATAGAAATATGGGGGATGGAAGAGTTATACCACAGTCATATTGTAAAGATTGTAGATAGAATGGACTAAAAAGAAGTAAGATTTAGAAGAAGGAACTTAAAATGAAATCAATTCATTTAAGTTCTTTTTTTATAAATAAGCAATATCAATAGAATACTCCCTTGTATTTACCATGGCACCAGGCTATAAGGAAGTTTATAAGTATTACTTAATGCTTCAGAAGGGCCTTACTATAAACAGTGATATTTTCAATATTTCTATGAAGGATCTTTCTCTTTTATATGAGTATTGGTGCTTTATTAAGATAAATGCTCTTCTTAAAAAGAAGTACAAGCTTCTGAGCTCAGATATTTTTAAGATTAAGGACAAGGGCATAAATGTTTATTTAGAAAAGGGCAGGGAGTCACGTTTGACTTATCTTAACCCTGTTACTAATGAGAAGTTTTCTGTTTTTTACAATGGTACAAGAAATTCAGAAACTGTAGGGCAGAAGCCTGATAATATTTTATCCCTTAATAAAGAAGGCAGTTCAAAGGAATATGAGTTTATTTTTGATGCAAAGTACAAGATTGATTATACAGATAACTATATTAAAAGAAATAAGAGTGCAGGTCCTAAGGAAGAAGATATTAATACTATGCATAGATATAGGGATGCCATAATTTCAAGTGATGCTGAAAGGTACAAGCATACTATCTTTGGAGCTTTTGTTCTTTTCCCTTATGATGATGAAGAGGATTTTAAGAAGAACACTTTCTATAAGAGTATTGAAAAAGTTAATATAGGGGCTTTCCCCTTCCTTCCATCTACCACATCTCTTATGGAAGAGTTTTTAGATGAACTTATATTAGAATCATCTTACTCAGGCTATGAAAGACACATAGGCCAGGCAGGGGAAGAGGATTATCTAAAGGATGAATACTTTAAAGATAGGGAAGTCCTAGTTGGAGCTTTAAAAGATAAGGAGCAGTTTGAAATTGCTATTAAGCACAAGTTCTATCATATTCCAAAGAAGAATATTAATCTGTCCAGCCATAATATAAAATACATTGCCTTAGCCCAGTCTAAGAAAGTATTTCAGGAAGAAGCAGGTATTATGTGGTATGGAAAAGTTAAATCTATAGAACCTGTAAAAAGATCTGACATTACAGAGATTCTAAAGGACAGTGATGAAATTTATTATAGATTTGAAATTGAGGAATGGATTAAGCTGCCACGTAAAATAGAAGTTGCAGGTTATCAGGTAAGGAGTTTTTCATATACAAGCCTATATCTTCTAACCCATGCTGAAACAGTCTCTGAAACCTGCATTAAGGATAAGGAGGAATTTAGGCTTTGGAAAGAGCTTAAGAGATATGACAGAAACCTTAATGTTGATGAAGCAGGGAAGGTTAAGAGCTTTGTTTTAGGTAATACTGCCTATGTCATTAATGGAGATACAATCAGGGCAATTAATGATGGAGAAGACAAAACTATAATGAAGAAAGACTTTGAGAAGAGCCCTGTTAAAAGCTTAAAGAAACTGCTATAGGTTCTTTTACTCTCTTACTTCTGAGAGTAAATACTCTTTTACTCTAAAGTTCTTTTACTCTGGAGAGTAAATACTCTTTTATTCTTAAGAGTAAGAGAACCTTAGAGTATTTTTGTTTTTAACGATAAGATGGGAAGGCTCATAAGTGTTAATGACGGAAAAGATGAAACTAAGTACACTTATAATTATGAAGGCTTAAGAGTTACTAAGGAAACAGGCAATAAAAAAGTATTGTATATTTATGATGGCAAAAATGTATTGCTTGAACTAGACTCTTTAGGTAATGTCTCAGCTAGAAATGTTTTTGGTACTCTGCACAAAGTGGCTGACGCCACGCTTTTCAGCGCAGGAAGCAGCTTTGTCAGCCATGCAAAAGGTTCTAAAAGCAAAATAATTACATATTAAAATACAATTTAATTATTTTGCTTTTCGGTTCTTTTGTGGCATTACAATTACTTTTTAACGTATTGAACGACTTACATAGCAGAAAGTCAGTTATAATTAGTACTCGCTCTCAAAGAAGTTTTTAATTTTCTATACGTTAAATAAAGTACAGGAAATTTTGATAATCCATATAGATATTCAGGTTATATTTATGATGAAGAGGCTAAGTACTATTACTTACAGTCAAGAATGTATGATCCGCTTTTAGGCAGATTTATACAGGAAGATAGTTATAGAGGAGATGAAAAAGATCCTTTAAGCTTGAATTTATATACTTACTGTTTAAATAATCCAATGATTTATGATGATCAAAATGGACATTGGCCAAGCTTTTTAAGTAAGATAGGTTCAGCAGTAAGCAATGCATGGAATGGTGTTAAATCTTTTGTAAGCAATGCATGGAATGGTGTTAAGTCTTTTGTAAGTAATGCATGGAATGGTGTTAAATCTTTTGTAAGTAATGTATGGAATGGAGCAAAGTCTGTTGTTAAGAATGTTGTCTCTTGGGGAAAACAAAAGTATAATAATGCAAAAGCAGCTATTAGTTATATAAGTAAAAAGGCTTCACAAAATAAATATGTTAAAGCAACAATTTCAGCAGCACAAAGAGCTTATAATTACACTAAAGCCCAGATGAATAAGGCAATTCAAGCGGTTAAAAAAGTAGATGTAAGTAAACTTGCAGTAGGAGCACTAAATCTTTTCCAAGGTGG
>CAKVFO010000168.1 GCA_934746785.1 uncultured Clostridium sp.
GTTAATATATGACTGATTATATTTGATATAGATTTCATACTTTATTTCCCCCTATACATTAACCTTAGACACATCTGATTTTTCAATAGTCATTAGATCTTCCTTAGTTAAGTTATCAATTTTTTCAAGTCTAACAGCTTGATTTCTAACAGCCTTTTCAAAAAGGTTTCTAACCATTCTTCCATTACCAAAGTCAGATGTGCCCTGGACTTCATCAAAAATAGCCTTCATTTTATCTCTAGCTTCTTTAGTAATTATATATCCCTTATTCTTAAACAGCTTATCTGCAATAACTAAAAGTTCCTCTGATGTATAATCCTTAAATTCAATAATATTAGCAAATCTAGATTTTAAACCTGGGTTAACTTCTAAGAACTTATCCATATCATCACTGTAACCAGCTAAGATAACAACTAAATTATCTCTATTATCATCCATACCTTTAACTAAGGTATCAATAGCTTCCTTACCAAAGCCAGAACCACTTCCTGCATCTTGTGCTAAGGCATAAGCTTCATCAATAAAAAGAATTCCTCCAAGGGCTGAATCTATAACTTCCTTAGTCTTAATAGCTGTTTGTCCAACATATCCTGCAACAAGTCCGCTTCTGTCAGTTTCAACAACGGTTTTACTGCTTAATACTCCAAGATTATATAAAACTTCACCTACAATTCTAGCCATAGTAGTTTTACCTGTACCTGGATTTCCTTTAAATATCATATGAAGAGTCTGTGCTTCATCTGAATTAAGACCTAGAGATTTTCTCTTCTCTCTTATCTTAAGCTGTGCCTGTAAGCTTCTTATAAAGTCTTTAACTTCACTTAATCCTACAATATCTTTAAATCTTTCTTCTAGGTCTAAAGATTCATTTGTAGTAATTGCTCCTCCAAAGTCTTCTTCAGTTAAAAGAACTACATTTTCTTCATCTAAACTATCCATATCTGCAATTCTTGAAGACTGATCTCTTATAGCCTTTTCTACTATATTTCTAACCATTCTACCATTACCAGACTTAGCACCAGATTCTTGTTTTTCTTTTCTTATAAGAGCTTCAAATTCATCCTCTGCATCATAAGATAACTTGAATCCCTTGCTTTCTATATTCATTTTACCTATCTTCATTAATTCTTCTACAGAATAATCAGCAAAATGCATATTTATTGGAAATCTAGATTTTAAGCCGCTATTAGTATCTAAAAACTCTGACATTTCCTTGTCATAACCTGCTAAAATTACTACAATGTCTTGTCTAAAGTCTTCAATAAGTTTAACTAAAGTATCAACAGCTTCTTTTCCATAAGGATCATTAGGTGAAGACATTAATGAATAAGCTTCATCAATAAATAAGACTCCCCCAAGAGCTGATTTAAAGACCTTAGTTACCTTTTTAGTAGTTTCCCCTGTATATTGTCCAATAAGTCCGCTTCTATCAGTTTCAACTACCTTCCCTGACTTTAATATTCCCATGTTACTCATAAGACTGCCTATAAGCCTTGCGACAGTAGTTTTACCTGTACCTGGATTACCAGTAAATATCATATTTAAAGAACCTGAAGTTTCAACATTTACTCCAATTTTCTTTCTCATTTCCTGAGCCTTTAATTGTTTTTGTAAGTTTCTTACTAAATTCTTAACTTCATCTAATCCTACTATCTTGTTTAATTCCTCTTCAAGGTCAAACTCAGCCTTTTCCTCTAATCCAAAATCACTTAAGTTAAGCTTATTAATTTCAGAAGAATCAATTTTACTTTCATCTAAGGAAGCTAATCTATTAGACTGATTTGCAATAGCCTTTTCTACTATATTTCTAGCAAGACGTCCATTACCACTATCATTCTTTCCTTTAATCTGTTTGCTTTCAAATAGTTTTAATAATGCTTCATCTAAGTTGTCATCAATAACATAACCATTTGACTTAGCTATATTTTTAGAAATTTTTAATAATTCTTCTGGAGTGTAATCTTCAAACTCTACATTATAATTAAATCTTGATTTTAACCCACTGTTAGTTTCAAGGAAACTTTCCATTTCATCAGTATAACCAGCTAAAATAACTACTAAATTATCTCTATTATCTTCAACAGCCTTAACAATAGTATCAACAGCTTCTACACCAAATACATCATTTTCATCCCTGGCTAAAGAATAAGCTTCATCTATAAATAAAATTCCACCTAAAGCTTGATTAACCTTATTCATGGTCTTTTGAGCTGTTTCACCAACATATTGGCCAACTAAATCATTTCTAGAAACTTCAACTAAATGACCGCTAGATAAATAACCAAGAGATTTTAAATATTTAGCCATAATTCTAGCCATAGTAGTTTTACCAGTACCAGGATTACCAGTAAATATCATATGAAGAGACAGCTTAGCTTCCTTAGAGCCTTGTGCTTTTCTCATATTTTGAACTTTAATATTATCCTGAAGTTTTTTTATAAAGTCTTTTACATTATCTAATCCAATGATATTATCTAATTCCTTATTAAGCTCTTCTACACTAGTATTATCAGTATAGCTCTTAAGAGATGGAACCTTTAAAGTTTCTTTACCATTTAAAAGTTGTAATTCATCATTTTCATAATTTAATGTATAAAAGACCTCTTTATTAAGACTACTGTTAAGTTCAAAGTCCACAAGAGGTGAATATATATTTTCTTCTATAAACTCATATAATCCATGAGCACCTAATTCTTTATGAAAGTTTTCTATAACAAAATCAGCTATAGACTTATCAAAACTTAAATCTAAAGAAAGGTTAGTCTTAATCTTTTCCTTATACTCATTTAATGTGTAATTACATATTGTATATAAACTTTTATTATCAAGGCTTACTGTTTTAATAATGTCATAAACCTTTTTCATAAAGTCATTAGAGAACTTATTTCTTATAGCATCTTCATTCTTATCTGTTATAAAAACAAGATACTTGCCATTACAAGCAATTTCATCAGTTGTATTTAAAGTTAGATTATTCTTTCCAGTAACATCAACCATCTTTCCAAATTGGTCAAGATATCTTCTATCAAGCTTAATCTTCTCATCGATTACTAATTTGTTAAGAATATCCAATACATTTTGATGGCATTTATCAAAATTATCAAAAACAATAACTTCACTTGTACCATAAAGACCATTATACATATCAGATAAAAATAAATTATCTGCATCCTTTTCAGTTTTATAAACACCTAAATCTATAGAATGAAAAGAACCATCATTAATAAGCTTTTCTTCCTTTAAAAATTTAGTCACTGCCTTTAAAGATAAATGTCTTCCAGAACCATTAGGTCCAGTTATAAAAATAGTATTCTTAACTCCATCCTTCTTTCCATAAAGAAAAGGTCTTTTGAAAGCAATAATTAACTTAGATAAATACTCCCTTTGTCCAAGAACATAATCAGGAAGCTTACTTTCAATTGAAGCAAAAGACTTATCAATTCCTTCCTTACCTGGATTTTTAGTTTTAGAACTGCTGCTGCTATTTGTTGAAACTTTAGATTTCATTGTTGTTTTAGGAGATGAAACTTTACTAAAAGCTGATTTATCCATACCTGTATTGCCAATACCTTTAGAAGCAGCTGCAGTAACTTCACTTCCTGCTGATTTAACCTTAGTGCTAATATTATTAATAGCTTTTGAGGCTGAAGATGAACTTTGTTCTACTTTCTTCTTAGCATTTAAAGCTGCATTAGTTATTTCTGCTTTCCCCTTATCAAAATAGCCTTTGTTAAAAAATCCTTTTTCCTTAATATAATCTAAGACTTGAATCTCAGGTAATACAATTCTAAGAATTTCTGAAGATGATAAAGCATCCTTCTTTTTAGATTTAATCACAAAAATTCCTCCATCTTATATAAATTAAATAGTTACCTGTTATTATATTTATCATTTATGTAACCCATTATTTATATTTTAATATAATTTTTTTACATAAGTCTAAAATATTTCTTATACAGTACCAAAAAAAGAACCTCCAAAAGAGATATCTCTCCTTTGAAAGTTCTTTTTAAGAATTATGCTTCTATTATCTCTTAAGCCTTCATCAAAATCACATGATGAAAGAATGCTACATTTCTAAATTCATCTATATCAGACACCCTCTGTTCCATTTCCATCATTTTAATCTGCCAAGCTTCATCTTTATGAATCTCTTGATTCTGCTGCAAATCAAAAAAAGTTCTCATACCTAGAATTTTTTTAATTTTAAGTTCAGGTGCCCATTTTACTAAATCATCATCATTGTAATACCTTATTGATCCATATTTAAATGCCATACTATCTTTACCATCTAATAAATCATTTGCATGCTGAAAATTGTTTAAAAGCACTGCCATCTGCATTACTCTTCCTGCTCTATTATGCTTTAATATTGAAATCATTCCATCACTCTTTAATAAACGTTGAAATTCCTTCATTATATCTTCCCTTTCAATAGCATACTCTAAAACATTATGACAAAGTATTATATCAAAATAACCATCTTCAAATTTTCTAAGTTCATTAGTATCAGCATAATATGCCCCCATAATACCATTGCCACATCCAAATTCCAAAATTCTTTTTCTACAAAACTCTCCAAGCTGTGTCCATGTTAGTTTCTTTTGAAGTACTTCCCATGGTCCTAAAGCTTTTAAATATATATTATTCAATTGTCCATCCCCATTTCTATTTTTATTTGGATTAATTAATTCTAGACTTATTGAAACCCTTAAATTATCTAAGAAGTGTAGAGTTTTAATTATATACTTACTAATATTTTATATTGTAGCTGCTGTTATTAAGAATAACTTTATTTATATCATTAACTAAACTTTTCAACAATCTCAACAAAAACAACTACTAAACAAGCTATACTAGCTATTAATGTTAGAGTTTCTACTGCTTTTTTATAGGATTTTATCTCTTTCTTATTTACGTACATTTGTAATAAATTACAGATAATTAATATAATCATTGCTATCAGACTCATATAATCACTCCCATCTATACTTCTATCTTATTTAATAATATCCTTAATATCCTTGTCTAATTCCAAATACTGTAACTATTTTTTAGTATATCATTCTTAAATTTTTTATCAAGTACTATCTTTGTTAGAATTAGGCTTATCACCTTTTGTTAATAATATAGATATTTTAAAAAACATTTCTGTTGAATTTAAGAAATGAAATATTTATGGTATAGTTGGTAGAAACGGTTCAGGTAAGACAATGCTTTTAAGGCAATATATGATCTTATTAATGCCTCTTCAGGTAAAATTACTGTATTTGATAAATCTATTGAAAAGGGAGCTCTCCCTGAAAATACTAGAGTTATAATAGAAAACCCAGGCTTTCTAGATTTAAAAGTTCAAGACGTAACAATACTATTAGCCAGCCACAATAAAGAAGAGGCTTGCCCTATTAATTTAGGACAAGACTCTTCTATCTTCTTAGCTCTTGCAGTGTAAAATATATTACATTCAGTCAACCTTTTTTGCTATACTATTATTTAATTTCTTACAATACTTATCTGTCCATTTTTTTGTATCATGCATATACTAACACCAATGAATGTGAGGATTGTGAAGGTTGTCCGTATCGAAGCTAATGCTGTAAAAGAACTAAATCAAATCGTACTATAAGTTTAAATAGAGAACTAACTTCAATGCATGAAGAAGTTATAAATAATCTTGAATCTATACATGGTGCATTGCTTTGCATGAATAGAAGTATTCAATCTGAAGGAACATTCGGAATAATAAAGTGGAATAGATCTTATAAAAGATTATTTAGACGTGGTATAAATAATGTAATTCTTGAGCTTACATTAATTTCTTGTGGTTATAATCTCTATAAATATAATAATAAAGTAAAACGTGAAATGCTCGCAGCATAAAATTGATTTAATTTTTTTATTTATAATGAGAGTTTTATTAAGTGCACCCATTTTTAAAAATTAAAGGTGAAAAATAGAAATATATATTTCAAAGAACCATACTAGCTCAAAAACTAGTATGGTTCTTTAATTTTTAGGACTTTTTTTACAGTTCCCAACTCTACGACACATTTTTATATGTTACTCACTCACATTATTTAATATCTCATCAAGCTTCTTTCTATACATTGTAAACTCAGGATCAACAAAGCCTAAGAAGAACACTGATTCAATATCTTCGTGATTAAATAAATATGTATAATCTTGTGATAAGTTACCTTCTGGATATAAGACTCCTATGTAATCATATTGCTTTCCTTCAGCACTATTTTGCTTTATTCCATAAATCATAAGTCTTTTCTTTGCTTCTTTTAATAAAATAACTGACCCTATAGGTAATAAACCACTACATTCTTTACTCATATATGTACTTCTCCTTCGTTATCACTTATTTTTGATATCTTATAAAAATAATAAGAACTACAATTATAACAATTAAAATCGTAATTACTATTCCATATTCTTTCTTTAAACCTACTACCCCCTTAATTGCAGATAATAATCCAGTAAACATAAATAATACTGCTGTAACAACAAGTGTTAAAAATCCTATATTAGCTGCTGTAAAATCTCCATGATTTACTTTAAGTAAAATACATGATGTAAATGTACCAATAATGATAAAAATAATTAATATTTTAAATAGAGAAGCAGTATTTCTTTTAGCTGTATATTTAAGATCACTTCTGCTTTTTGATGCTAGTGAATTCTTTAAGCCATAGAAATTTGCCATACCAAAAAGTATTACTCCATCAGTTAGTACTCCAAGACC
>CAKVFO010000169.1 GCA_934746785.1 uncultured Clostridium sp.
TTTAAAAATATAATTATATATTCAATAATAGTGAAAAAAAGTAAGAAGATATGTGATTCTTTATTAAGAAGAAAGAAAAAAGGCGAACAAAAATAAAAAATAAATTACAAAAAATTACAAAAAAATAAAAAAGAACAATATATAATAATATTTATAACAAATATTGTTGCAAAAATAAGAGTTTAAAAGGAGAATCAAAATGAAAAAAAGATTAAATCAATTTTATTAGTTGCAGGTTTAATAATGTCTACAGGAGTTTTAGCAACTGCTGCAGTAGGACCATCAGTTTATGGCCATAGCAGATCTACTTATTATCATGGACATGTAGAAGGAAATGTTACAGGTTATGGTGTAGACGCAGAAACGTATGCATATAGAGATAGTGGTTCTGAAGGAATGTATGCTTATGTTGGATGTGTAAATGGTCAAGGATATAGAATTGGAAATGGAAGAGAATCATGGGGAAGTAGTTATGCTTATACAGGTTTTATAACTAGAGAATCTGCAGTTACTGCTTATGGAACTATTGGAACATCAACTGGAACATCATCAGCATATTGTCATTTATAATTTGTAAAGGAAAGAATGAGACTAAGATATTTATCTTAGTCTTCATTTAATAGGTAGAATATGATTAATTTAAGAAAATATAAAAGTATGACATTTATAATAATGATATTTACATTAATAATTTTTACTTTTTCAATAGTTACAAGTATATTTATTAGTAAATATAAAAATGAAAATCAATTAAATATATTACAAGGAAATGAAACAAAGTATTTTAATTTTAATATCTCTGAAACTTCAGATAAGATAGTAAGCAATGAAATATTAGATGTTTTAGATGAGTATAACAATTCAGATATATATTTAGAATATGATCCAATACCTAAATATTTAGATATGACAACACTATTTGGGAAGGCAATATATTATAACTATAAATTAGATAACAAACTTCCAATAATGCAGGGAAGGAACTTTACACAGGATGATATGTTATCAGATGAAAAGAAGGTATTAGTAGGTAAACAGCTGCAAGATGAGATAATCGAAGAGGAAGGTGAAAGATATTTTTCTTTAGATAATGAAAAATATAAGATAATTGGAATTTTAGGAAATGAAAATAGTGAAACAGGTTATGACAATACTTTTATTATAAATATGAGATCAATGAACTTTTGTAGTGATAATAGGGCAGAGTGGAGATTGAATACGAATAAAAGTAGCTATAGCAAGGATATTATAGAAGAATTGAAGAGTTTAGCTTCAAGTAAAAATGTAGCTTTTAATGAAATTGAAAAAGAGAATGAAATTAATATATTAGAAATTATAAAAGATTTAGGTGATTTTACATATATATTAAAGATGGTCTTTTGTTTTGGTATGTTGAATTTAATTATAATAGTATATTATTGGATGAATAAAAACATTAAAGAAATAGGTATAAGAAAAGCTTATGGAGCTAACAACTTTGATATAGCTGTATATATTTTAAAGAAGTATGAGCTTAGTGTTATTTTTTCAATGATTTTAGGTGTGAGTATGCATTTTATATTTAAGACTATACTTAAAGGAATGTTTAAAAAATTTTCTTTTGATATATATGTAGAAAATATATTATTAATTACTGTAGTTTTTATGTTTATTGGTTTGATAGTATCAATAATACCATTATTAAAGTCAAGGAGAGTTAAACCAGTAAATATTATGAAAGGAAGGCTAAAATGAATAATTTTAAATATTCGTTTAAAGAATTTAAAAACAGTATATTTTTTAAGATTCTAATAATAGTTCAGTTAATAATATCTTTAGTTTTACTATATAGGGTTATAGAAATTAAAAATTATGAAAAGGGAAAAGTAGATTTAATAAACCAAATAACTAAAGACAAAAGAATATATACCTTTACTTCTAATTACAGTTCTTTTCAAGAGTTAGTTAAAGATATAGAAACAGAAGGGAAATTTTCAAAATTATCAAAGGATATTCAAAAAAAATATGATGTTGTAACTGCAACATATGGAGAGTTGTTTCTTTACAACTTTAAGGGGATAGAAAATTTTATCGATAAGGATATAGAAAAATTTAATGAAGATGAAGAATCCAAGCCTTTAATTCATTAAAATGTAGTTATAACTTTTTTGATGTATTTGATTTGAAACTTGCAGAAGGTGATTTCAATGATTTTAAAGAGTTTGTAGAAATGGATTGTGAAGAACAAAGGGGGAAAACTATTCCTATTGTTTTAGGTGATTCCTACAAAAGTGTTTTTAAAATTGATGAAATTATTCAAAGTACTAAAAGTAAATACAAGGTAGTTGGTTTCCTAAAAAAGAATCAATATTTCTTAGATAAAGGAATTTATGATGCCAGTAGAGCAAAAAATTTAAATACATTTGCAATAGTGCCAAGTTCAAAGGATTTAATTGATAAAAATTTAAATAATTCATTTATTGTAGTAGAAAAAGATAAAGATAATTTTAATGATATAAAAACTGACATAGATAATTTTATAAAGCTTAATGATGTGAAATTATCTTTTATAGATCCAAGTCAAAATATTGACGAGTTTGTAGAAATGATAAATTACAATGTCAATATAAAAAGCCTAATAGTTTATATAATAATGGCTTTTATCATTATCGGAATTTTTGTTATATTTGCAAATAGAATAGTAGTAAGAAAAAAAGAATTTTCTATACATATAATGCATGGAGCAACTTTTAAAGATATTTATATACGTATTTTACTTGAACATTTATATCCATTGTTTGTGGCTATAATTGCAGCATTTATTTTCATATATAAAAATAATGCTCAAGTAGTTAATGAAATACTTAACTTTGATGTATTAGCATTTTTAGAATCATCTTTTATACTTCTTTTTATTATATTTTTTATAGCTATAATTCCTATATATAAAATAAAGAAAAATAAAATAAATTATTGTATAAGAGGAGAATAAGAATGGAGTATTTAAAAATTGAAGATATAACGAAAAAGTATGGAAAAGATGAGAATGTAGTTAATGCTTTATCAGGAATTAACTTAACTATTAATAAAGGAGAACTTATTGCTATAATGGGACCTTCTGGTTCAGGAAAAACTACTTTATTGAATATATTAGGATGCTTAGATACTTCAGATTCGGGAAAATATTATATAGATAAAGTTGATGTGTCCAAGCTATCAGAAAAGGAATTGGCTAAGGTTAGAAATTCTAACTTTGGTTTTATTGTGCAGAACTTTGCATTATTAGACGATTATACTGTATTTGAAAATATCAGAATACCATTAGACTATAGTAATTTTAAAGTAAAAAATAAAAAGGAAAGAATAAAAAATATTTTAAAGAAGCTAGAAATAGAAGATAAGATTTATAAATTTCCTACAGAACTTTCAGGAGGTCAATGTCAGAGAGTTTCAATTGCTAGAGCATTAGTTAATGAACCAGAAGCGATTTTAGCAGATGAGCCAACAGGTGCTTTAGATAAAAAAATGGGACAGCAGGTTATGGATATATTTAAAGAAATTAATAAAGGGGGAAAGACAATTATTGTAGTAACACATGATATTAATATAGCTAATCAATGTAATAGGATAATAAATATTGAAGATGGTAAGATAATAGAATAATAATAGTTATAAGAATTAGTATAAGGAGCTTATTCACTTGAATTTAATTATATGTGTATAAGCCCCTTTTAACTTAAAGTCCTTTAAGTTTCAAATTAAGCTTATCATAAACTCCAATCATAAATTCTTCACTAGAATACTTATGAATTTCATCAATAGGAATCCATTTAACTCCTTTAGTTTCATCTTCATTTAAAATAAGTTCATCCTCTTCATCACCTTCTAAAAAGTAAGTTACATTAAGATGAAGATGAGATGCAACATATTTACCTCTCTTTATATGTCCATTAACAGTTAAAACATCTAAAGAAACAATGTCTTCAGTAATTGGTTTAATGTGCTTAATGCCAGTTTCCTCTATAGCTTCTTTTAGAGCAACATGAAGAAAGTCTTCGTCACCATCACAGTGACCTCCAGTCCAAGCCCATGAATTATAGATTTTATGGAAAATCATTAGAACTTTATCTCTTGTTTTATTTACTATATATCCAGAGCTGGTAAGATGAGCTATTACATTATCTCTTACTAAAAGATCATCATAGTTTTCCATAAGTTTTAATATTAGTTCTTTATCTTTTTCTTCTTGTTCATTAAAAGGTGTATAATTTTTAATTTTTTCTATATAGTTCATATGTACCACATCCTATATTTGTTATATAATTATACTAACATGACACAAAGGAATATGCTATAAAAATTAAACAAAAGAAGGTGTTTATATGGAAAATAGATTAAAGAAGCAATTAGATTTTATAATAGAAGTGGATAAGTTAAAGAATGTATTTAGACATTCTTATATAGCAGATGGAAAAAGAAAAGAAAATGATGCAGAACATTCATGGCATTTAGGACTTATGGCTGCAGTTTTTAGTGAATATATAAAAGAAGATATAGATATGAAAAAGGTACTTAAAATGGTTTTAGTACATGACCTTGTAGAAATATATGCAGGGGACACTTTTGCCTTTGATGAATCAGGTTATGAAGATAAAGAGGAAAGAGAAATTAATGCTGCTAAAGAATTATTTGCAAGACTTCCAAAGGAACAGGAAGAAGAATTTATGGCTTTATGGTGGGAGTTTGAAAAGTGTGAAACATTAGAAGCTAAATATGGAGCTATGATGGACAGACTTCAGCCTTTAATACTTGATTATGCTACGGAAGGAAAAGGTGTAATTGAAGATAATTTAACACGTGAAAATTTGTTAAAGAGAAATGAAATTACTTTAAATGAAGGGCCAAAAGAACTTAAGGAATTAGTTCATTTCCTTATTGGAGAAATATTTAATAAATAGATTATAAGAGGTATTAAAAAATCTGTATGTCAGTAAAGGATATACAGATTTTTTTATGTATAAGAAATTATATTTGCAAGGTGGTCTTGATAAAATTGTGTATATACTACATAATATGAAAAAATATGGTATAATAATGTGTAATTCAAAAGAGGAGAGAAATCAATGAATAAAAATAAGATTATTTTATTAATAATTAGTGCATTATTAATTGTAGGGGGAAGCTTAGTATATGCTTATAATTCTTTTGCTAAACCAGCTAATACAGATATAGTGGATGAAACAGTTTCTGAGGAAGAGGAAGCAGTAGAGGTTATACCTAATACTAAAAGTATTTCTGAAGTTTTAGCAGAAACAAAGAAGTTACATCGTAATAAGAAATTATTAGATCATAAACATATGGAAGATGGAAATGTAGGTTACTTATTTTATGATGAAGCTTTAAATCCGGATTCTAACTTATTTGAAATGTTAGTATTAACTATAAATACAAGTAATAAGAGTTTAGAAACTTATGGGATTGATTATAAGTAAAGAAATTTAAGGGGGCTTTTATGAAAAAGAAAGTTTTGCTGGTGTTTTTGATTATGTTATTTATATTAGCATTAGCTGGTTGTGGTGAAAATGCAGATAAAGAAATAAAATCTACAGAAATAGAAGAAAGTAAAGTTAAAGAAGAAAATACTGAAAAGGAACAAATAGATATTTCTGAAAGAAAAGAAGGAAAAATTCTAAAGAAAAATGATTTTGAGTATACAATTAATAAAGCTAAGGAATGGGAGATATTAGGCTTTGAGCACATGATTTATGCTTCAAATGACAAAGCTATAATTAGTGGTTACACTGCATTATTAGTTTATGATTTTAATGAAAAAAGAATAACAAGAGCCTTAGATGTTGGTGTTTTAGAAATGAATCATGATCAAGGGGATATGTGCACAAACTTCATTTTTAATAAAGATGGCAGCAAAGTTTTAATGTATAATGATGATCCTAGTATTAAGGACAAAAGCCAGACTAAGAATATTTACTTATATGAAATTGATAAAGATGTTTTAAGTCAGGTTGATTATATAACATTAGAAGATCAATATAAACCTAAAAGTGATTATAAGCATATAAATTCTTTTGACAATGAATATAGAAACAAATATACAGACATGCATATGCTTGAGCATATATATATAGATGATAATAATATATGTTTTTTACTTGTACCTAACGAATCTAATGGGAAAAGAGGAATTACAGATTTAATGTTTTTAGTAGTTAATACTGAAACTAAGGATGAAAAAGTTTATAGGATAAATTTCTAATTATTATTCAAAGATTTTCATTATGTGAATAATACTACTTAAAAAAGAATATGATAAAATTGATACAACATATTTATTTTAAAACTTATTGAACATTGGAGGGAATAAATGTTAGAGTTTAAATATGATACTCAGTTATTAATTGAAGGAAAGAATCTTAATGAAGATACAATCAATGATTACTTTAATAACAACTTTAGTGGAGACTGTTTATTAGCAGTTGGGGATGATGAACTTATAAAAATACATTACCATACTAATGAACCCTGGAAGGTATTAGAATATTGCTCATCTCTAGGTGAAATTTTTGATATTGTAGTTGAAGATATGGATAGACAATCAAGAGGATTAAAAGGTTAAAATTTTAGAAAATAGTCTAAGTAATTAGACTGTTTTTTTTACGTATAGAAAATTCAAAACTTTTTTGAGAGCGAGCACTGATTATTACTGGAT
>CAKVFO010000170.1 GCA_934746785.1 uncultured Clostridium sp.
TCTGGAGTTCTTAAGAACTTAACTAATCTTAACTTCATTACGAAGTGGTCCATTATTTCTTGAGCTTCTTCTTCAGTTATAACTCCGTTTCTTAAATCTCTTTCTATGTAGATATCTAAGAATGTAGAAGTTCTACCAAGTGACATAGCAGCACCATTTTGTTGTTTAATAGCTGCTAAGTATCCAAAGTATAACCATTGAACAGCTTCCTTAGCATTATTAGCAGGCATAGATATATCTAAACCATAGCTTAAAGCCATTGCTTTTAATTCTTTTAAAGCTACTATTTGATCAGAGATTTCTTCTCTTAATCTAATAACTTCTTCGTCTATACAGCTAACTTCTAAAGATTTTTTTTGCTTTAATTTATCTTCTATTAAAGCATCAACTCCATATAGAGCAACTCTTCTGTAGTCACCTATAATTCTTCCTCTACCGTATGCATCTGGAAGACCAGTTACGATACCAGACTTTCTAGCTAATCTCATTTCATCTGTATAAGCATCGAAAACTCCTTGATTATGAGTTTTTCTGTGCTTAGTAAATATTTCTGATATTAGAGGATCTACTTCATATCCGTAAGCTTTAGCAGCATTTTCAGCCATTCTTATACCACCTTGAGGCATTACAGCTCTCTTAAGTGGAGCGTCAGTTTGTACACCAACTATTTTTTCTAAAGCCTTATCTATGTATCCAGGATTGTATTCATTGATTCCAGAAACAGTTTTAGTATCAACATCTAATACTCCGCCATTGTCTCTTTCTTTTTTGAATAAATCACTTACTTCTGACCATAGTTTTGTTGTTGCTTCAGTAGCACCAGCTAAGAAACTTGCATCACCTTCGTATGCAGTATAGTTAGTTTGAATGAAGTCTCTAACATTAATTTCTTTTGTCCATTTACCGTTGTTAAAACTTGTCCATTCTTTTCTCACAACAATTCCTTCTTTCGTAAAAAAATCAAATTAAACTTTTCTAAATTATTTTATAGACTAAGTAATAATTATTATTGCTTAGCGTAACTACAATTTATCATTATTTTTTATAAAAGGCAAGTGATATATAAAAATTCAGAATAATAAAAATAGTATATATTGTTAATGATAAACTAGAGAAGGGATTTTTTTGTAGAAAGAGAAGTTATTTTATTTAAAACAATGATAAAAATATAAAACTGAGTAAAATTATAAAAGAAAATGATAAAAGGTTTAGAAAGATATTGAAGAGAAAATTTATTTTTAAGATTAAAGACTATGAATATATAAATAATGATAGAAATAATTAAGCATAGAAATGATAGTGGAGAAAAATTAATAATATTGACATATCAACAAAGTTAAAATATAATTTAATAGAATTTAATAGTAAACGATGATTAGGATGAGTAAATTTACAATTACTATTTTAGAGAGAAAGTGGCTGGTGAAAACTTTTTAGTATGTATTTTGAAGCTGCCTATGAGTTTAATGTGTATCTAAGAGATGTATATTAATTATGCATAATTAGGGTGGTACCGCGGGAGCTTATGCTTTCGTCCCTTGTTTTTAGGGATGAAGGCTTTTTTTAACGTATAGGAAATTTAAAACTTAGAAAATAACACTGATTACAAGTGTTTTATCATATGTAAATTGTCAAATATGTTAAACTAACTGTAGTGTTGCAAAAGAATTAAAAAGCAAAATAATTAGAATTTCTTTTAATGGCAAACTATTTTGCTTTTAGAACCTTGTTTAGAGGCTTTAACAAAGTGACTTTATCCACTTAAAAAGTGTGAAGTCAGTAGCTTTGTTCATTTATATAAAGAATTTGGAGGAACGAAAATGAAAAAGATTGGCACAAATGATTTGCGAGAAGAATTTTTAAAGTTTTTTGAAAGTAAAGGTCATCTTAAGATGCAGAGTTTTTCTCTTGTACCTAAAAATGATAATAGTCTATTATTGATAAATGCTGGTATGGCACCTTTAAAACCATATTTTACAGGTTTACAAGAACCGCCAAGAAGAAGAGTGACAACATGCCAAAAGTGCATAAGAACTGGAGATATTGAAAATGTAGGTAAGACATCAAGACATGGTACATTCTTTGAAATGTTAGGGAACTTCTCATTTGGGGATTACTTTAAAGAAGAAGTTATTCCATGGGCTTGGGAATTCATAACTGAAGTATTAAAACTTCCAAAAGATAAATTATATGTGACTATTTATCAAGATGATGATGAAGCTTTTGAAATATGGTCAAGCAAGACAGATGTAGATCCAAAAAGAATTTTTAGATTAGGTAAAGATGATAACTTCTGGGAAATTGGAGTTGGACCATGTGGACCATGTTCAGAAATTCATTATGATAGAGGGGATGGAACTATAACAACAGTTGAAGAATTCTTAGAAGCTGCTGAAGAAGATAGAGTAGTTGAATTCTGGAACCTTGTATTTACTCAATTTGATAAAGATGAAGATGGTAATTATAATAGATTAGCTCATCCTAATATAGACACAGGTATGGGACTTGAAAGAATAGCTACAATTATGCAAGGTGTAGATAATATATTTGAAATAGATACAGTTAAGAATATATTAGCAAAAGTGACTGCTAAAGCAAATGTAGAATATGGTGCAAATAAAGATAGCGATACATCATTAAGAATAATTACAGATCATGTTAAAGGTGTTACTATGCTTATAGCTGATGGTGTAAGCCCAAGTAATGAAGGTAGAGGATATGTTTTAAGAAGACTTCTTAGAAGAGCAGCTAGACATGGAAGACTTTTAGGAATAAAAGAATTATTCTTAACAGAAATAGTTGATGAAGTAATAGCAAACTATGGAGGAGCTTATCCAGAATTAGTTGAAAAACAAGATTATATTAAAAAGATGGTTTCTTTAGAAGAAGAAAGATTTAATGAAACTATAGATTCAGGAATTAATATATTAGCTGAATATATTGAAGAATTAAAGAAAGAAAATAAGAAAGTTTTAGATGGTAAGAAAGCATTTAAGCTTTATGATACATTTGGGTTTCCTTATGAATTAACAGAAGAAATTTGCGAAGAAAAAGGTTTAACTATTGATAGAGAAACTTTTGAAAAGGAAATGGAAGAACAAAGAACTAGAGCTAGAAATGCAAGAGGTGAAAGCTCTTATATGGGAAGTGAAGAACTTGCTATAAATAAGTTAGATTCTTCTATAAATACAGAGTTTGTAGGTTATACTGAAACTGAATATGAAGGTAAAATATTAGCACTAGCAACAGATGCTGACTTTAAAGATTGCTTAAAAGCAGGTGAAGAAGGATATGTTATAACTGATAAGACTCCTTTTTATGCTGAAATGGGTGGCCAAATAGGAGATACTGGACTTATAACAAAAGATGGTGCTATAGTTAAGGTATACAATACTAAGAAAAATGTTGGCGGTAAGACAATTCAATATGTGAAAGTTGAAGAAGGTATTATTAACACTGGTGATATAGTTAAACTAACTGTTGATAAAGTAAGAAGAAACAACATATGTAAGAACCATACAGCAACACATATGCTTCAAGAAGCTTTAAAAGAAGTTTTAGGTGATCACGTAAATCAAGCAGGTTCATATGTTGATGCTGAAAGATTAAGATTTGATTTTACACATTTTCAAGGATTATCTGTGGAAGAAATAGAAAAAGTTGAAAAGATAGTTAATGAAAAAATAATGGAAGTATATGATGTTGAAACTAAGCTTATGACTTTAGAAGAAGCTAAAGAATCGGGTGCAATGGCATTATTTGATGATAAATATGGAGAAAAAGTAAGAGTTGTATGTGTTGGAGAATTCTCCAAGGAATTATGCGGTGGTACTCATGTTAAGAATTCGGGAGAAATAGGATTGTTTAAAATCTTAACTGAATCAGGAGTAGCTGCTGGAATAAGAAGAATTGAAGCTGTAACAGGGTTTGGAGCTATAAACTATGTAGAAGATAAGCAAAAGTTATTAAAAGATGCTTGTTATGCACTAAAGTGTAGTGAAAAAGATGTTTTAGCAAGAATTGCAACTCAAAATTCAGAGTTAAAGGAAAAGGAAAAAGAAATTGCTGAACTTAAGAGCAAGTTAACTAGTGGAGCAGAAGGGGATATATTAAACTCTGCAAAGAATATAAATGGTGTTACTGTAATTTCTTATGCTCTAAAAGATATTGATGCCAATGCTTTAAGAGATCTAGGTGATAAGATAAGAAATAAAATTGATACTGGTGTAGTTGTTCTATTAAGTGAAAATGAAGGAAAAGTTAATTTGGTAGCTATGGCAACTAAAGATAGCGTACAAAAAGGAATTCACTGTGGAAAGATAATTAAGGAAGTTGCTGCAATTGTAGGCGGTGGCGGAGGAGGAAGACCAGATATGGCACAAGCCGGTGGTAAGAATCCAGCAAAGATAAGTGAAGCTGTCGAATCTGTATTTGAAATTATTAATTCTTTAGTAAAATAGTATACAATTAGAAAAAAATAGAGTATAATTACTTGTATAAGGAAGTATTAAATGGATATACTAAAGGTATTGGTTAAAATATTATCCTTATTATAAATGTAAGGGGGTGAGCTGCTAAGAATTGCAGCATTATTATGAGTAATGATATAGAAAGAACAATGCAGTTTGATGTTTCGAAGAATAAAGAAGTCTTGACAAAAGCTATATTAACAGAAGTGTATGATTCACTTCAGAAAAAAGGATACAATCCAATTAATCAGCTTGTCGGATATCTACTTTCTGGAGACCCTACTTACATTACAAATTATAACGGAGCAAGAGCTTTAGTACGGAAACTAGAAAGAGATGAAATACTAGAAGAAGTAATTAAATCTTATTTAGAGATAAAATAAAAAGGTGCCCGTTATCGGGCACCTTTTAAATATTTAATAAATAGTGGAGCTGAAATATGAGAATATTAGGTTTGGATGTTGGACAAAAAACAATAGGAGTTGCTATATCGGATCCTTTAGGGTTTACTGCTCAAGGAATAACAACAATTAGAAGAGAGAAAAAGTTGAAAGATATAGAAGAAGTTAAAAGAATATGTGAAGAGTATAATGTTAAAACTATAGTTGTAGGGCTTCCTAAGAATATGGATAATTCTATTGGTTTTGCCGGTGAAAAGATAATGGAATTTTCTCAGTTGATAAAAGAAGAAATTGATATTCCAATAGAATTTTGGGATGAAAGACTTACAACTGTGGCTGCTCATAGAGCTATGTTAGAAGCTGATTTATCAAGAGGAAAAAGAAAGAAGATAGTTGATAAAATAGCAGCAACATATATACTTCAAGGATATCTTGACAGGCTTTCAAATATGAAATAAAAATAATTAATTGAAAATAATTATTGACAATATCTATAATAACTACTTAAAATGATTACAAAAGGAGCGATACGAAATGATAAAAGATATTGAATTTATATATTTATTAAATGAAGAAGGTAAAGAGGAGAAAATGAGAGTTATTACTTTCTTTAGAATTGAAGATTTAGATGCTGAATACGTTGTAGTAACGCCAGCAGATATGGATGCAGATGAAGCATATGTTTTAAAGTATGTTCAAGATGAAGACGGAAATGATAACTATATTACAATAGATGATGATAATGAATTTGATATAGTATCAGAAACATATGAACTTTTAATGCAGGAAGAAGTAGAATAATATTTTTAGTATATGAGAAAAGTGAGGGTGTTGTTATAATGGAACGATTTATCGAAATAGATTACGATGTTCTTAAGGAAGATTTGAAGAAAAAAGGTTATAAACTTACTCCTCAAAGAAGAGCTATTGTTGATACTATAGTAGATAGTGAAGGGAAGCATTTAACGGCCGAAGAAATATATGACGAAGTAAAGAAAAGATGCCCTGAAATCGGTCTTGCTACAGTATATAGGACAATTTTGTTATTAGAGGAAATAGGAATTGTAAGCAGATTGCATTTAAATGATGGCTGCAGCAGATATGAATTGGTTCATAGTGATGAAAGACATAGACATCATCATCTTATTTGCAATGAATGTAATTCTGTAATAGAAGTAGAAGATGATCTTTTAGATGAACTTGAAGAATCTATAGAAAAGAACTATGGCTTTAAAATAATGGATCATAGCGTTAAGTTTTATGGAATATGCAAGGAATGTCAGGAGAAACAAGATGAATAAAAAGATTACTTTAAAATGAGCAATCTTTTGTTTATATATAAAATAATATAAGGAGGGGAAGTATGAGAACAGAGCGAGCAAAGGTTAAAATAGTACCTCTAGGTGGCTTGTGTGAAATAGGGAAGAATATGACTGCAATTGAATTTAAAGATGATATTGTAGTTATAGATTGTGGACTTAGATTTCCAGATGAAGATATGTTTGGTATAGACGTTGTAATTCCTGATATCTCATACCTATTAAAAAATCAAGAAAAGATAAGAGGAATATTTTTAACTCACGGACATGAGGACCATATAGG
>CAKVFO010000171.1 GCA_934746785.1 uncultured Clostridium sp.
GGTCTTAGAACTGAAGATGGTATTGAACTTTTAATACATGTTGGTATTGATACAGTAAAACTTGACGGAAAGGGATTTGAAGCTTTCGTTAAAGATGGCGACAAAGTTAAGAAAGGCGATAAACTTTTAAGTTTTGATATTGATTTTATTAAAGAGAATGTTCCTTCTATAGCAACACCATATATTGTTACATCATTAAATGATAAAGTTAGAGTTAGATTATTAAAGACAGGTAACATTGAAAGAGGAGAAGACGTCATAGCCGTAGACGAGTTAGAATAAAGAGAGATGTAGGAGGCATTAAATGTTCAGGGTAATAAAAATATTAAATCATAACAGTGTTATAGCCACTGATAATGATGGAAAGAAAGAATATATATTGCTTGGTAAAGGGATAGGCTTTGGAAAAAAAGTAGATGAGCGTATAGTTCTTACTGAAGATACACAAGTTTATTCGATTCAACAAGAAACAGATAGAGGTTCTAGCAAAGAAATACTAAGTAATATTGATCCAGTTTTTTTAGAGATTACAAGTTCAATTATTGTAGAAGCTGAAAAACAATTTGGAAAATTAGATAAGAACATTTTATGTCCTCTTGCAGATCATATTGCATTTGCAGTTAAAAGAATTAAGAATGATGATGCTATAAGCAATCCATTAAATGAGGAGATTAAAGCATTGTTTTCTGAGGAATATAGAGCTGCATACAATGCAAAATCAATTATTAAAAATAGGTTAGATATTGAAATGAGTGAAGATGAAATAGGGTATATTGCTCTTCATATTCACTCTGCTCTTGAAAATGAAAAAGTATCACAGGCAATGCAGACAGCAGCGCTTGTAAAAGAGTGTATTTGTATTATTGAAAATAATGTTGGTAAAAAGATAGATATGAATTCTTTATCCTATAATCGTCTTATGAGTCATATTAAATATATGATTGCTAGAGCGCATAAAGGAGAAGTTATTCATCTTGATATGAACGAATACATTGAGAAAAAATTTTCAAAATCCTTTATATTAGCAAAATATGTATGTAGCAAGATAGGACTTGAAATAAATAAAGAATTAAATGATGTAGAAATAGGCTATTTAGCCATGCATATTGAAAGAGTCTTTACGGAAGAGATTCTATAATTATAGAAGCTGTTTCACTAAAATAATAGTGAAATGGCTTCTTTTTGTATTTTGAATACCACAGGTTTGACCCGTTTACGGGTGAAGCGGTAAAAAAGTATTATGGAAAAAAATATATAATATGTATTAAAATTGATGGGAAAATAACGATAATAACTATATGAATAAAAGGAAGGAGGTGTAATTATGTATTCCTATAGTAGTTTTATTCGAGAAAAGAATATGAGTAGAGTTAGCAATAGAATATTTAAAGATGTAATACGTAATAAGATGAAGACAGATTCTTCAAAACCATTTAATTTTCAACAAACTTATGAGGCAAAGAAAAAGTCTATAAGCAAATATGATTGCTTAAGTAGAATAAAAAGCAGTTATATAAATGCATTGAATGGTTCTGTTATAACAACCAATAATAGTACAGTAAGTGGTGATGATAAAGTGAAGAACACAAGTACAGCCAATACTGTTACTACTGGTAAAAAAGATAGTGAAGTAAAAGAAACTAACATTTTAAATGTGTGTAATGGAAAAACTTTTGATGTTTCTTTAGGTTATAATAAAAAAGCAACTTTTACTTGTCAAAATGGACAAGTTTATATGACTAAGGAAACTGGAAAATTAACTTCTGAAGACTTGAGAAAAGTAGGGAAGATAGAACAGATTATTACAAGTTTAGTTCATGAAGCTAGTGGTAATTATGTTAAGTCAAATTTTAATTGTAAAGAAGTAAAAGAAATTTTAAATGATGTAGGAATAAAACCAGGAAGTTTTACTATAAAAAGTACTAATAGTCTTAATAAGTTCTATATGCTTGATAGCGGTAAAATATATTCTAATTATGAAGTAGAGGCAGAAAGAAATTTTTATAATAATACAAATTTTGTTAAGTGCTTTGGATATAGTGAAAATGCTGTATGCTCTATAGATGGTAAAGACTATAAAATTGGTAAGGATGGAACTTTCTCTATTCCGAGAGAAATCGTTTGTGTGCCAGAAAAAATAAGTATTAAGAAGTAATTGAGAAATAGACTATTTCATTAAGAGATAGTCTATTTCTCAATTATAAGATTATAAGTGAAAATATTAGATTTATTAAGTGCAATATTGTGAACAATATAGTAGAATAGTTAATAATAGGTACTATTAGATAAAGGAGATTATGTTCATGAAATTAGTAGAAATATTTAAGGAAGAAAATAAAGATTCCTTGGCAATGTATAGTAAGTGCATGGAAAAGGTTATAAGTTTAAATATTGATTGTAAAGTTAATGGTAATCTTAAGAATTATTTTAAAGAAGTATCAACTTTTCTTATAACTTTAAAGAAAGTAACTGATAATGTTGAAAATAATAAACTTAATGAAATGTCTTTAGAAGAACTTAAAGGATTAAATAAGGAATTATTTAATGATATTTTAGAGGAAAATTATGATTTGAGCTTTGGTAATCCAGATTATGCAGTAAATATGTTAGGTAAAGAATTAGGACAATATTTAAGTTTTATATATTCAAATCTTAGATCACATGTAGAAGATGCTTTTGCATATAAGATTTTCAATATTGTAGGGTCAATAGAATTATTTAATAATGTGTATGACATATTATTAAATGATAGTGAAGACATAAAATCTGTTAAAGAAGCTATAACAAAATCAGCTTGGGATGGTAATAAGTTAAAAACAGATTTATTCTATAGAAAATATTTTGATACATCGTTAAATTATTCTGGTCATCTTATTTTAAATTCAGATTTAAATGATTTAAGATACTTATATAAATATGACAGTTATATAAGTAAAAGAGAAATTCAAATAGCTGAATTCTTTAATAGAATGTCTGAAGAAAAAATTGATTCTATGGTTAAAACATATACAGAAGGTTATGTTAGAGGATATGAACTTGCAAAACTTAATTTAAGCGCTAAAAAGTATGTGAATATTTATTATTCAATTGGCTTTGAAAGAATGGCAAAAAGAGCTTATGAAAAGTTTACTGAAATAGGATTAACACCAGTGTTTACTATTTATCAGCCATACTATACGAATAGACAATTTAAGTATGATCATAGATATGATTATGGAGTATATTTTAATGATGAATTTGTTAATATGAGAATGGATTGTTTTAAGGAATTAGGAGAGAAATATAATGAAGGTTTGGGATTATTTGCAGGCCCTGCATGTATTGAAATCTTTGGAGAAAAGTCTTTTGAGCCAGTAAACAAGGAAAGTTGCATATCTCTTACAGATGAACAATTAAAGCTAGATTCTAAATTTAATAGAGAATTTGGAGTTGCTGTTTCAAAATTATTAAAGAGACAGGAGACAAGCTTTACTATAATAGCTTATCCAACACCTGAAATAGGAAAGGATTTTGAAGATATATTTGAGGAAACTGTTAAACTTAATAACCTTGATAATAAACTATATGCAGAAATTCAGCAAACAATAATAGATGCCTTAGATAAAGGTGATTATGTTCATGTATTAGGTATGGGCAAAAATAAAACAGATTTAAAGGTAAATCTTTATAAACTTAAAGATCCGTCAAAGGAAACTATTTTTGAAAATTGCACAGCTGATGTAAATATTCCAGTTGGAGAAGTGTTTACTTCACCAGTTTTAAAAGATACTACAGGTAAACTTCATGTCACAGAAGTATTTTTAAATGGTCTTAAATATAAAGATTTAGAAATAGATCTAAAAGATGGCATGATTGATAAATATACTTGCAAGAACTTTGATAAGGAAGAAGACAATTTGAAGTTTGTTAAAGAAAATATATTATTTAATCATGAAACAATACCTATAGGGGAATTTGCTATAGGTACTAATACAACAGCTTATGTAATGGGACAAAAGTATAATATACAAGGGAAACTGCCTATTCTAATAGCTGAAAAAACAGGACCTCACTTTGCTATGGGGGATACATGTTATTCAATGAGTGAAGATAATAAAGTTTATAATCCTAATGGTAAAGAAATTGTAGCTAGAGATAATGAATGTTCTATTTTAAGAAAAACAGATATAGATAAGGCATACTTTAACTGCCATACTGATATTACAATTCCTTATGATGAACTTGGAGAAATCTCTGTTTATACAAAAAAAGGAGAAAAGATTACAATAATTAAGGATGGTAGATTTGTTTTACCAGGTACTGAAAAGTTAAACGAAGCTTTTGAAAAATAGACATTTACTCCAAAAGATGTTCTGATATCCATATGAGAACATCTTTATGATAAATGACTTTTATATATTTATATCTTTATTTATAGGGAAGTCAAGATGAGTTTATCTGTTGGAATATAGAATTTCTTTTTCGCTAATTATAGCATCTACATCTTTAAAGTAGGCAAATTTATATAATTCCTCATAATTAAACTTTTCTTCTTCCATAACAACATATGTCTTGTTAGAACATTCTATAATAGTTTTTTTAGTGCTTCCATCTTCTATATATATTGTACTTAATGTTTCTTTTTCAATATTAACACCACCAACACCTATAAAAGATTTATCATAGCTAAAATTACTTATATATCTATTAGCAGCAGAACCAACGACAGCACCAACTTCTTTGTTAAATTCTCCCCCTATACATATAGTCTTTATATTGTTATTATTTTTAAGTTCTAAAATAATTTCCATCATATTGGATACAACAGTAATTTTCATATCCTTATTATTTAAAAGTTTTGCTATTTCTAGATTAATTGTAGATGTATCTAAAAATAGTATGTCGTTATCTTCTATCAAGTTCAAGGCCTTTAAGGCAATTTCTTTTTTCTCGCTGGAATTAATATATTGTCTTTCATCTATAGGCTTTAAGTCAATATGGGTTCTATTAATTATAGCTCCGCCATAAACTCTTTTTAGTAGTCCTCTGTTTTCTAGTTCCTTTAGATCTTTTCTTATACAATCTTCTGTAACATTAAATTCTTTAGCTAAAATTTTAACTTTAACTCTGCCTTCTTTATTTAAATTGTATAGAATTTTTTCGTATCTTTCTTCTAAAAACATAATTACACCTCAAATCATAATTATTATATTATAGAAAAAATATTATTTCAAATGATTCTTTATTATTCCTTATTGTTTTTTATTGCTTTTTATTGAAAGACAAATAAATTTGAGATATAATTACAGTGATAAACATAGAAAACCTGTGTAATTAGGTAAGCTAAGCATTAAGGTTTTCTTTAATAGCAGGCTTTAACAAAATCAGAAGAAAAAGGTGAATATATGATTAAACTAATAGCAACAGATATGGATGGTACACTTCTTGATGAAAATGGCAAGTTACCAAAGGATTTTTTTGAAATTTTAGAAGAACTTAAGAAGAGGAAAATTAGGTTTGTAGTAGCAAGTGGAAGACCTTATTTTACTCTTTATGAAAATTTTAAACCTATAAGTGATGAATTATATTTTATATGTGATAATGGATCTTATATTGCGGAAAAGACTGAAGAGCCTAAAATAAGTGCAATAGATAAGGAATATATTAAAGAGGTAGTAGAAGTTTGTGATTCTATGGAGAATATAGAACTTATTTTATGTGGAACTAAAGGTGCATATCTTAGAAAATGTGATAGAGCATTTACTGATGAAATATATAAGTATTACATAAAAAGAGAAATAGTAAATGATTTAAATAATATTGATGATGATATATTTAAAATTACTATTTGTGATTTAGAAGTTTCTAAAGAGCATTCATTTAAAGTATTAGATAAGTATTTTAAGGACAAGCTAAATGTAGTGGTATCAGGCAAACATTGGGTTGATATAAGTAATAAGGATGTTAATAAAGGTACTGCTTTAGAAAAAATTCAAATTGATGAAGATATATCTTATGAGGAAACTATGGTTTTTGGTGATTTCTATAATGATATATCAATGCTTAAAAAGGCACATTATAGCTTTGTTATGGAAAATGCTAATGAAGATATGAAACAGTATGGGAATTACATAGCAGAAAGCAATACTAATAATGGAGTTATAAAAGCTATAAAAAAATATGTATTAAACAATTGAGGATTAAAGCATATAATGAGTACTGAAAAATGTTTCAAAAGAGAAGGCAGGATATGATTAAGGATATGACTAAAGGAAATCCTGGGAAAATACTATTCTTATTTGCTGTTCCCATGGTTCTTGGAAATATGTTTCAGCAGTTTTATAGTATAATAGATTCAATTATTGTTGGCAAATTTATAGGGGCAGAAGCTTTAGCAGCAGTTGGAGCATCTTACCCTATAACATTTGTTTGTATTACTATTGCAAATGGAGCAGGTATAGGA
>CAKVFO010000172.1 GCA_934746785.1 uncultured Clostridium sp.
GTTTACCCTTCTGTTCTTTGCTCTATTTTCATCTGATGTATTTGGCGCTATTGGCTTATATTCTCCACAGCCTGAAGCTGAAAATCTGCTTCCTGTTAAGTGTTTTTGTTCTATAAAATACTTTATTACTGATGTAGCTCTTGCTGAGGACAGATCCCAGTTTGAACTATACTCAGATGTATTTATAGGAATATTATCTGTATGCCCCTCTACGATAATATTGTTAGGTAAATTAGCTATTAAAGAACTTATCTGATCTAGTATTGTTTTTGAGTTTTCCTTTAAATCTGCCTTTGCAGTTTCAAAAAGTATGTTATCTTTTAATTGAAGATTTACTCCCTTTTCATCTGGAAGAACTGTAATACTTTCTGCTAATCCGCTTTTCTCAACAAACTCTTTAACTTCTTCAAATGTTTTTTCATTTGAATCCATCACCTTAAATTCATTAGTAGATTCCACCTTAGATTCACCACCTACTAAAGGCACTTCACCATCGTATAAATTATACTGTAAAATTGAATCTGCTGCTTTTCCTGCCATTACTTCATTAAAAGCTGCTGAAATCTGGTGCATCTTTGATTCATCTAAAGATGACATTGAGTATAACAAAACGAAAAATGTCATAAGTAAGGTTACAGTATCAGCATAAGTATCAAGCCAAGTTGCGCCTGAAGCTTCTTCTTTCCTTTTCCTCTTTGCCATAGCCTATGCAACTCCTTCACTATTTTCAGAATTATTTTCTAAATAAGTAAGTCTTTCTGCTGGCTCTAAATATGTTAATAATTTTTCTTCAACTATTCTTGGATTTACTCCAGACTGTATTGCTAAAATACCTTCTACCATCATTTCCTTTAAACTTAACTCATCTTCATTCTTCTTAGCTAAGTTAGCACCTATTGGATTACAGAACAAATTAGCTAATAATGAACCATAAAAAGTTGTTATAAGGGCAATACCCATACCACTAGCAATTGTTGATGCATCTGAAAGATTTTGAAGCATTTGTATTAGACCAACTAGGGTACCAAGCATACCAAACCCTGGTGCATATCCACCCCATGTAGTAAACAACCCTGCTCCCTTTGAATGTCTTTCATCCATAGCTGCTATTTCAAGATCTAATATTTCTTTTATTGTTTCTGGTTCTATACCATCAACTACCATTTGAAGACCTTTCTTTAAGAATTTATCATCTAATTGATTAATTTCATCTTCAAGTGATAATAATCCTTCTCTTCTTGCCTTTTTAGATAAATCTGAAAATTGAGCTATGATTTCTTTTTTTGAATTTTGATCCATCTTAAATGCTTGTCCTAATAATGTTCCCATTTTTTTCACTGTATCCATAGGATAAGTCATCATAACTGCTCCTAAAGATCCTCCAATTGTTATACATACTGAACCAAAATCCCAGAATATCGATAATCCTCCATCGCCAGATGCCATACTTATACTAACCAGCACAATACCTGCAAGTAGTCCTATTACCGTTAAAATATCTGATTTTTTCATTTCACTGCCTCCTAAAACCTACCACTAAAAATTCTCTTCTTGTATCTTATAACTTCATCTTTAACTTCATCGACACTTTCAAGAACTAGGTACTTTTTCCCATTAGTTAATGTTATGAGTGTTTCAGGAACTTCCTCTACTTTTTCAATATGTTCAGCATTAAGAATGAATTCCTTATTATTCATCCCTGTAACTTCTATCATACTATTTCCCCCTACACTATAGTTTTTATATTAATTAAGTGTATAGGGTTAAATTAATAACCCTATACATCTAATTACTCATAAATTCAAAATTATCTCTTAAGATTGATTATTTCAGTTAAGATTTCATCACCAGTTGTTATCATCTTAGATGAACCTTGGAATGCCTTTGTTGTTGTAATCATTTCAGTAAATTGTTCTGCTAAGTCTACGTTAGACATTTCTAAATATCCAGATAACATACTTCCATAAGCTTTACTATTATCTTCTCCAGTTGTTTCAAGACCACTCATAATTGTAGCTGACCCTGAGTTTGATGATACTGAATAAAGATTTCCACCAACACTTGTTAAACCTGCTGGATTTGAGAAACTTGCAAGAGCAATTTGACCAAGTGCTGCTATTGTACCATCTTGTAAAGTTGCTGTAATTACACCATTTGATGCAATAGAATAAGATTTAACTGCAACCTCAACTCCTGAAGATGACATTACCTTTTCTGGAATCTTTAATGTCTTTAATGAATTATCGTATGCTTTAA
The DNA here is from genome assembly GCA_934746785.1 of uncultured Clostridium sp. Classification (GTDB taxonomy): domain Bacteria; phylum Bacillota; class Clostridia; order Clostridiales; family Clostridiaceae; genus Clostridium. The sequence continues at coordinate 2,257 of CAKVFO010000172.1, forward strand.
CTGTTGTTGAAGCACTTACAAAGCGAATTGTTCCATCTTCAGTTATACTTTGTACTGATGTACCACCTTCTATTTTCTTATTTGCTTCAGTTTGACCTTCTAAATTTAAAAGTGATCCTTTACTATTTTCCTCAACATTGATACGTACATCTTCACCAAAATTATTTCTTAGCTCTTTATTTAACTTTTCTTCAATATCGCTAACTGTAAATTTATTTTTTGTTACAAAATCTCCATTAATAGTAATCACATTATTGTTTTTATCTATATTTACAGATAAATTTGTTCCTTCTGAAACTGTACCAACTTTAATTTTATAACCATTTAATATAGCTCCAGTATTCCCATCTGGTGTAAATGATAGACCTAATGCTTGAATTTTATCAGGGTTTTTAAAATCAACCCCCCCTGATATCTTGTCTGATTTAAGATTGCTATATGATTGATTTGATGAAGTATCAGACACTTTAAAATCATATCCTGCTCCTAAATAAGTTCTTAATTCATTATTAATTGCTGTTTCTAAAGTTGTTAAATCTACTGCCCCAGAACTAAAGAAATTACCGTTTATCACCAAAGTATTTCCATCCATCTTTGCTGTAGCTGGATCTGCTGTAGTACTACCAACTTTAAACTTTAACCCTTTAATTTTATTTTGAATATCACCTGATGCAGCCGCTATTTTATCAGTGCTTGGAAGATTTATTTTTATCCCACCAATACTTACTGATGGTGTTTTAGCATCTATTCCATTATTGTCAAAATTTATCGTTTTATTGGTATCTAAAGCACTATAACTTCCTGTTAGTTCAAATGTTGATTTTATTGATTGACTTTCTAGTGCTGCTTTTATAGCATCATTTATATCACCAATGTTTGTATTTTGTACGTCTCCTGAAATTGTTATAACTCCATTTGAAGGCCCCTTTACTATTATTGGACCAGTTGTATTTTCAATATTTAATGAACAATTATTCAGTTCACTACCATAACCCGTAAAATTAACACCAAATCCCAATGCTGTTCCTGTACCTTTTACAGTATTTTTTGCAGCTAAAGTTATTTCAGGAACTGAAGCACTAAGACTTCCTATTTCAGAAGATACCTTTCCTGTAACCTTTTCTACTATAGTACCTAATCCTAAATTATTTAACTTTTCTTGAATCTGCTTTCCTGTTATATTACCATCTATAAAATTACCATATAACATTATAGTATCTGTTCCTACAAGTTCTGCTTCTACACCACCTCTAGGATTACCACTTTTATCAGATGTAGAAATATTTCCAATCTTTATAGTATAATTATTGGCTTTAGCTGTACCTGTAAATTCAATATTATATCCAAGAACAGAAACACTATCTGGAGGTGTTGCATTTGTTCCTTGACTATATGATGATTCTGTAATTAAATCATTAATTTTAGTTATGTTTCCTGATACTTGAACACTTTGAGAAATTCCTTTTGATGCAAGTTCTTCATTTATAGATTTTTGAATTTGTTCTGATGTTAATGTACTATCACTAGAAAAATCACCATTAATTGTTAATGTTTTACCATCCTTTGATAATGATGCTGAGGTAGCTGTTCCTGCTCCTATTGCACCTAATTGTATTTGAACACCATTTAATTGAGTACCTGCACTAAAACTAAAGTTTAAATTTCCAAGTTTAACTCCATCAGCTGGCTTTTTAGCTGTAGCAGCCTGGCTATTATCATCATTAGTAACAGAATATCCTAAAACTCTATATCCATCAGTTGTTAAAAGATTTCCTTCATTATCTAATGTAAATGATCCATCTCTAGTATAGCTTATTGATGCTCCTGAAGCTGATAATGTTGCTTCATTTACTGCATGTGATCCTGCCTTATGGCTTACTTCTATGGCTCCATCTGCACTAATAGCTGGACCTGTACTTACCATAAAGTAACCATTTCCATCAAGACCTAAGTCTAGTGATCTTGAAGTTGTTTGCATTGACCCTTGAGTCATTATTCTGTCTATACTTGAAAGCTGAACTCCAAGTCCTATCTGCTTAGCATTAATTCCCCCTTTAGTTGCTGAGGATGCTTGAGCACTTGAAGAACTTTGGCTTAATAAATCTGAGAAAGTTGCTCTTGAAGATTTAAAACTTGTAGTGTTAACGTTAGCTATATTATTACCTATAACATCTAGCTTAGTTTGGTTAACCTTCATTCCACTTATTCCTGAATACATTGATCTTAACATTTTTTATGACCTCCATAATATTTCATAATTATCTGCTTCTGTCATTCAGCAGATTTAGGCTTTCCTTCATTTAGGTCCAGCCTATAGTAAAACAACACTATCTACATTCGTAAAAACATTACTTTCTGCCCTATCTTTGTCTACTGCTGTTATTACTGTTTTGTTCTCAATACTTGCAATTAGCGCTACATTTTTGTATACCATAACTGAGTTTTTAGCACCCTTTTCTTCTGCTAACTTAAAACCCTTTTCTATGTTTTCCATATCATTTTCAGAAAACCCTATTTCACTAATTCTCTCTGCAGCGTGTTTTGATAAAGTATAGCCTTTATTTTTATCTAATGTTTGGGTTAATACATCTTTAAAACTTTTATTGTTTAAATTACTTGTCTTATTAGATGATGTATAATTTTGAACTCCCCCTATATTTCCAACTGGATAAGCTCGTCCATTAATTATTCTATAGCCCATATTTATCTCACCTTATTTCTATTACAAGTTTATTTATCCATTTGCATTATTATTTAGATGAACTTTCTGTTGGCATTTCTCCAACTTTTACAACCTTATCATATGAATATGACTTAATTTCACCTGAGCTAAGTTTTACGTTAACTTTAACTTCCCCATTATCTTTAATTACTCCAACTACTGTTCCCTTTATTGGATTTTTGTTATCATCCTTTTCAGATAGTTCAACTTCCTTATTCATAAAAGAAGAAGCTAATAAGAAAGAAGTAGTTCCATTAATACTTGTTAATGGTGGTATTGAATAATCATCTACATTAACTACACTTACTACATTATCCACATCAAAATCTTTATAGACATTTTTCCCATCTTCATTTACTAACAATGTAACACTTGTTGAAGATCCTAATTTATTAACTGCATAACATACACCTGTTATTTGATTTCCTTCAGAATCTGTATTACTTACAGTTACACCTTTTCCAACTAAGCTTTGATGTGCATTTTGTGTCATAGTTTGATTTAAATTCTGCATTTGCTCTAGTGCAGAGAATTGTGCAAGCTGTGATACATATTGAGTAGAATCAACATCTTTAGTTGGATCTTGGTTTGCAAGTTCAGCTGCTAATATTGTTAAAAAGGAATTCTTACCAAGAGTATCATTTGAAGTTACAATCTTTGTCCCATTATCTGTTTTTGTCATACCAGAATAATCTTTTACGGTTAAATTAGTATTCGCCATATTTAAACCTCCTTATACCAATAAATCTAAAGCACTTGAATCATAATTATCATCTTCTAAATCAATATCATCATTCATATTTAAATCTGCTTTATCTGTATTTTTATTGCCCTTATTACCACTTTGTTCCTGGAAAGATCTTGAGAACTCTCCTTCTTTAAAGAAAGTAGTATCTTCTTCATATAGTGATATATTCACATCGTGAATTTTGATATTTTGATCGTTTAACTGATTCTTAATATCTGAAGATTGTTGTACTAATAAACTATAAGTTTCCTTAGAAGCAACCTTCATATTAAGCCTCATTTCTCCATTTTCTTCAACTAACTTAATAGTTATTTCTCCTAGATTTCCTGGATTAACTTTAACAATCATTTCTCTCATATCATTTGCTGCCATATACTTAACACTTTTAACTACATCTGATGCCATTGTATTAATATTAACAGTCTGCTTAGTTTCAACTACAGCTCCTGTCCCATTGTTCATGACTGTAGTAGTTGTGGTAAATACCGGAACTTTTATTTCCTCACTTGAATCCTTTAATATAGATTCTAAAATCTTTTCATCTTTAGAATCACTTGAAGAATAGCTTTGTGAATCTGAATTACTATT
>CAKVFO010000173.1 GCA_934746785.1 uncultured Clostridium sp.
CCATATTATTATCCACCCGCATAGCAGGTGGTTTTATGTTTCACTTCGTTCAACAGACTAAAGTCCATAATAAAAAAATACAGTCATTAATGACTGTATTTGCCCAGTTAGCTTTTTCAGTAACATCTGCGAATATAACATTAAGCTCAAACTATTCGTCTACTTCCTCTTCCACTGCTGCTTCCTTATATGTATTAAGCTCTTTTTCAAATTTTTTTCTCCAAGGATGATTTTCATCTTTATATATTATTTTCATGAATCTTTGAGCCGCTTCAACATATCCATTAGTTAATCCTTGGCTTATATAATCTCTTAAATAGGAATTCATATTATCTCTATTAAATTCACAAATATTATCCCAGAAGAAAGCATCTATATAATCTTGTTCTTCTATACTTCCCTCAGCTAATTTTATAACAATGGTCTTTGTCCATTCCCCTAAATCTTCAAAATTTTCAAGATACTCTTTAGTTATAGATGAACCTAAAAGCCCTGCATCTGCTATACATTTTTGAGCCGCTTTATTATACCTTCCTGAAGCAGCACTGCTTAATAAAATATTTTCAACACGCATCTTAACTGCTCTATCAGTGTAAGACCAATACTTACCTGGACATATTTTTAAAATAGTTTTTATATCCTTTTCATCACTTGTATATTTAAGTTGTTCTGATACAACTGAATATACTCTTTTTATACCTTTATCATCTAAATTTTCTAAAAGGGAGGTCATGAATAAAGCTAAGTTATCTATATTTCCTTCATTTCTCTTTTGAAGAACTGAAATAGCCATGCTTACTTTTCTACCTTTTGGAATTTCTGAAACAAGAAGATCCGAATATTCTTTAGACTTCACATAATAATTATCAAACACACGTTTTAAAAATATATTTTCTTCAAACCCAAGTTTTGATTTATCTATTATCTTTAATAAATAATCTATGAAAATTATAATTCCATCACAATCTTCTTTACTATCTTTTGGGTTATCATAACTTCTTGGATTTCTTACTGCTATAAAAAATCCCTTTAAGATTTCTTTAATTCCTCTCTGACTATCCTTTTCAGATGCTGTATGCAAATTATTTATTCTTATTTTCGGATGTTCTCCACCAAAAGCTTTTTCTGCAAGTTTAATACCTTCTATATCTAGACCACTTTTATTTCTTATTGTTTCTGTTAAAAAGTGCATTCCATCTAATATAGCTCCCGTATAATTTCCTCTTTCATAATTATCTCTACACGCCTGCCAAAGTTCTTCTTTTATTCCATATCTAATATCCATGATTCCCCTCCTACTTTACTTTAACCTTACATATTTTAATTTTATTTTATAACATTTCTTATATTTAAACAAATCACCATGGTCTTTTTATTGTTATTTATTATTTTATTTTGTATATATTTTTATTTTAGAATTAATTGTATATTTGCCTTTTTATTAAAATATAATATTATATAATGTATAATATTATATAAAGAATGAAATTAAAAAAGAGGTGTTAACATGTCATTTCAACTTGGCTCTTCATTATTAGATGCTTGTGTTTTAGCCGTGCTTTCTAGAGAAAGTACTTATGGATATATTCTCACTCAAAATGTAAAGCAGATAATGAATATATCTGAATCCACATTATATCCAGTTTTAAGACGCCTTCAAAAACAAGATTACCTATCTACTTATGATGAATCTTATCAAGGAAGAAACAGAAGATATTACAAAATCACAGATAAAGGAAGAGGAAAACTTAAAGAATATTTAATGGATTGGAATTTATATAAAGAAAATATTGATAAGGTTTTATATGGAGGTGATATTAATGAATAAATCTATATTCATGTCAACTTTAAAGAAAAAGCTTAAAAGATTACCAAAGGATGAAATATATAATATTACAAACTACTATGAAGAATACTTTCAAGACTCTAATAAAAGCGAAGAAGAAGTTATTGCAGAGCTTGGTTCCCCTTCAATAATAGCTTCACAAATTTTATCTGACTATGCTATTAGTTCAAATGGCAATAGTATGAGTATATCAAATAAAATATTAATATCTATTTTAGTCATATTAGCAGCTCCTATAGGTATTCCTTTAATAATAGCTGGAATTGCAATTTTATTTGCTATTGGCATATGTATCTTTTCTGTTTTATTTGCAGCATCAGCTACTGTCTTAGCCATCATGTTTTCTAGCATAATATGTATTATTGCTGGCTCTGCTGTTATATTTAAATATTCTTTTATCAAAAGTAATTACGAAGTTTAATTCATATAAGAAAAGAGGTTCAATAGAATGAAGAAATCTATTAAAATAGCATTATATTTAATTACAATAGGATTAATTTTAGCTCTTACTGGATATGCTTTTGATGGTGCTAAATCAATATATTTCTCTAATTTTAAAATACACGTAGGAAGTTAGCGCACTCAAAAAAGCTGGCACCCATTTAGTAAGTGTCAGCTTTTATTTATTATTTACATTCACTAAACCATAATGCTATTTCTTCTTTTGCCTTTTCTACTGAATCTGAAGCATGAACTATATTTTCAGTTTTACTTCTTCCATATCTATGTCTAATGGTTCCTTCTGCTGCTTCATCAGGATTTGTTGCTCCATTTATAGCTCTTATTCTACTTATAGCATCCTCCCCTTCTAATATCATAGCTACTAGAGGACCTCTTGTAATAAATGCAATAAGTTCTTCAAAGAAAGGCTTATCTTTATGTTGTGAATAATGTTTTTCCGCTATTTCTCTTGTTGCCTTCATAAGTTTAAGGTTATTAACTTTAAGAGCATTATCTTCATAAACACTTATTACATTTCCAATAATTTCTCTTTCAACACCATCTGGCTTAATTAATACCATACTCTTCTCTACCATAATTAATTCATCCTTTCGGGAGTTTTTATTATAATATACTTATTATTCCCGTTTTATGATTAATTATTTATAATTTTCTTATTCCATAGGAAATTATATCTATAATCAGATTTTAGAGAAGTTATTTATTGGAACCTTTTAAGTATTTTTAAAGGTATTAATTTAATACACATATAGATATATACCAAACCAATGTAATATAGCTCCTGCTAATACAAAGAAATGCCATATAAAATGATCATATTTTTTATCTCTTGAAAATGGAATCATTCCTAATGTATAGAAAATTCCCCCTATTAGTATCATCCATAATAAAGGCATATTATTTCTATACCAATCTGGTATAAACATAAGGCCGCTCCATCCTATAGTAAAAAATAATGTGAAATGAACCCACATAAATTTTCCTGGCCCTAAAATACTTATCATAGTAATTCCACATACAATTAGAAACCAAGCAATACAAAATAGTACTATTCCTAAAGTGTTTCCCCAATATACAAGATAAAGAGGTGCAAATGTTCCTCCTATTAAAAGATAAATAGATGAGTAATCAAACCTCCTCCATAATCTCTTAACTGTTGAACCACTTTTAAAGGAATGGTATAAGCAGCTCATAAGCATCATTAAAAATAAGCTTATTCCATAAAAACATGATGCCATAACTTTCATTCCAGTATCCGATTTTATTAAAAGAAGTATCATTCCAGCAATAGCCAATAAAGCTCCTACTCCATGGGTTACTGAATTTCCAACCTCTTCTAATACAGTTAATTTAGGAGGCTCATTTAATTTTTTAAGTTGTTTTTTTCTTTTTTCTTTATCATTAAATTTTTTATCCATAATCTTCTCTCCACTTATAATTCTATTAATATCTATTATACACCCAATAATTTAATTCAAAAGAAATTTATTATATTCAGAATAAAATCACTTAAAATTGTTATAATATACATTTGTTTTTTTAACTATATTATAATTTTATAATTTCCTAAAGTTAAAAAAACATGTTATTATTATAAATAGTATTTTTTAATTAAATATTTCATACATATAGGAGAGATTTTATGAATAAGAAAAGTAATGGATGGGCTCTTATACCCGCACTAGTCTTTTTAGTACTATACTTAGGTCTAGGAATTACCTTTGAATATGTATTAGAAATTGAAATGGGATTTTATAATATTCCAATCATAGTTATATTTATGATTGCTATATTAACAGCTTGCATGCAAAACAGATCAATTTCTTTTGATGAAAAACTTGAAATAATGGCAAAGGGAATTGGAGATAAAAATATTCTTACGATGATACTTATATTCTTATGTGCTGGCATATTTGTTGGAGTTACAGGAAGAGATAGTGCTCAAGCAGTTGCATATATGCTTTTATCAATTACACCTGCCTGGCTAGCAGTTGCAATACTTTTTATAGTTGCATGTTTTGTTTCCTTAGCGATGGGAACATCTTGTGGAACTATTACCTTACTTGTACCTATAGCTATAGCAGTTTCAAATGCATCAGGTTATAATGCTGCTTTTTGTATAGGTTCTGTAATGAGTGGGGCTATGTTTGGAGACAACCTTTCATTTATATCTGATACAACAATAGCAGCATGTAATACACAAGGCTGTAGAATGAAAGATAAATTTAGAGCAAACTTTAATATAGCTCTACCAGCTGCAGTAATTACACTAATTATAATTATTGCAATGTCTTTAAAAACTAATGCAGGTGAAGTTGCTATAGAATCATATAACCTTTTAATGCTTCTTCCTTACATTTTGGTGTTAATAGGAGGACTTGCTGGAATTAATGTATTTTTAGTTCTACTTATAGGTATTGGTTCAGGGACAATAATAAACTTAATAAATGGCTTAACTTTTAATGTGCTTTTAAACAATATGGGAAGTGGAGCTTCTGGAATGTTTGAAACAATTATGGTAACAATACTTGTTTCCGTATTATGTGCACTTATCAGAAGTAATGGTGGTTTTGATGCTCTTTTAAGCTTTATAAGAAAAGTATTTAAAGGTAATAAAGGCGGTCAAATTGGAATGGGACTTTTAGTTGGTGCTATGGACATTGCAACTGCTAATAATACTGTAGCCATAGTTATGGCTGGACCTGTTGCGAAAGAAATGAGTAAAGATTATAATATTACACCAATGAGAGCTGCATCTATTCTTGATACATTCTCATGTATCTTTCAAGGAATTTTACCTTATGGTGCTCAAATGTTACTAGCACTTGCAGCCGCTAGTGAATGTGGATTTACTATGTCAGCTTTTGATATAATTCCAAACCTTTTATATCCATTTATACTTGCTGTAGTATCCTTAATATATATTTTATTCAGTAAAAATAAAAAATCAGCATAGAAAAAGAGCTGTCTATACGATAGCTCTTTTTACTATTATTGTATTGTCTTAAATTCATATCCCTGTTGTTTTAAATATTGAATTATTCCTGGAAGAGCTTCTGCTGTTGCTTCCTTTTGATAAGTATCATGCATAAGAATAACAGCTTTTTCTCTTGTACCTACAGTTTGTACAGTTTCTTGATAAAGCTGTTCTGCTGTTTTTGCGGAATTCCCTTCTGCATCTCCTGATAAGCAGTTCCATTCAATTTGATGCCAGTCTTTTTCATGCATCTTATCTATTACTGCTTTTGCATTATCTGGATCATTTTTATTCCAACTGTAATATCCTCCTGGAAGTCTTAATGCTCTTATCTTGTAATCTTGCCCTAATATATTCTTTATTGATTCTTCTGTCTTTTCAAAATCGCTCATACAATTTTGAACATTTATTTTTCCACCTGGATAAAGATATCCATAATCATGAGTATATGAGTGAATTGCTACAACATTTCCTTCTGCTGCTTCTCTTTTTACAAGTTCTTTTTCACTATCAACATACTTTCCTACTACAAAGAATGTTGCGTCTACTCCCTCTTTTTCTAAAGTATCTAAAATTCTTGGTGTAACTGTTGTTGATGGTCCATCATCAAAAGTTAAATAAACAACTTTCTTACCATCAGCTCCTTCAGGCATTTCTGCTTTAACTTGCTGTTCTATATACTTTTCAATATATGAAGCACTTTCATTTTTTGTATTACTTGACTTTTTATTTTCTTCACTTTCAGCAGACCCTTCCTCAGTATCTTTTACTTTATTATCTTCTGTTACCTTAACGTGACTAGCTTCTACAGTTTGTCTATTATCTGAGAGTTTAACTATAATTTCAGCTATTCCTACAACAGCCAGCACTGCTGTCACAACAATTAAGAAAATAGCTGTTTTACTAAGATTAATGCTTTTACTATTGTTTTTCATTTTCCTTCTCCCCTTAATCTCCTCCATATTAATAAACATAAGTTTTATAAAGACATTCTATAAAAT
>CAKVFO010000174.1 GCA_934746785.1 uncultured Clostridium sp.
ATATTATTATTAATAAAATTGTGTTAAACTAATGAAGTCAATGAAACTATGGGGGTTAAAAAAATGAATAAAGATAAATTAATTAAGGCATTAGAAGACAGAGGATTTTCTGCTAAGTATTTTGGTAATAGAGATGAAGCAGTAAATTACCTAAAAGACAGTATAAGAAATAAGACTATAGGAATAGGTGGATCAGAGACAATAAAGGAAATAGGTCTTGATAAGGTTTTGGAAGAAAACAACAAGGTTTTTTGGCATTGGAATAAGTCATTAGTTGAAGAAAAAGGAATAAAAGGTGCAAGAGATTTAGCATCAGATACAGAAATTTACATAACCTCAGTTAATGGAGTTTCTGAAGAAGGAACATTAATTAATATCGATGGTTCAGGAAATAGAATTTCATCAACTGCTTATGGACATGAGAAAGTTTATTTTATTATAGGTAGAAATAAAGTTGAAGAAAACTTTGAAAAGGCATTGTTTAGAGCAAGAAATGTTGCAGCACCAAAGAATGCTCAAAGATTAAAAAAGAAAACACCTTGTGCAGTTAAAGGTGATAAATGTTATGACTGCAAGAGTCCAGAAAGAATTTGTAGAGGATTTATGATAATAGAGAGAGCTATGAGTTCAATGGAAATGGAAGTTGTAATTATAGATGAAGATTTAGGAATGTAAAATGCCTAGAGCCTATGCTCTAGGTATTTTTTTAACAAAATATTATTTGGAATAATTATAAATATGATAAAATGAGCTATACATAAAAGTTAGGAGGACTAAATATGGGAGTAGATTTAAATGATGTAATAGAAGCAATTGAATATGAAAATGAGTTTTTAGATTATTATTATAATAAAAAGACAGGAGTAATTATATATAAAGAAGATGATGGAACAACAGTACCTGATTTAGATAATACAGGAGGTTTAGAAGAATGGCAGATAGAATTATTTAAAGAACTTAAAGATTTAGAAGATCATCCTGAAAATTATATAAAGTTACCTGGTCATAATGAACTTCATGAGGGCAGAATGATGAAGAAGTTCTTAGATAAGTGTTCTCTTAAAAATGATATAAATGAAGAAGAGATTGAAAAGTTAAAGAAAATGATAGAAAATAAATGTCTTTTAAGTGAATGGTATGATTTTAGGGAGGATTTAGAAAGAGAAATAGCAGTTAACTGGTGTGAAGATAATGATATAGAATACTATTTGCCATAATAAATATATATAAGTAATTTGAGGTGTAAAAAAGAACAAGGTATAGTATAGATATAATTTTACATATATGATATAAATAGATTATAAAGGGGTAATGTAGGGTATAAATTTACTGAGTTTTATTATATTTAGAAGAATATTTAATTTATATGCTTTAGAAAAGTGAGTACTAAAGCTAAATATTGAATTGGAGGATAAAATAATGAAAGTAAATTTAGATGATGTTATTGAAGCAATTGAGTTTACAAATGATACTACAAGATACTATTATTATAAAAAAACTGGCGTAATAATTTATACGAATGATTTTGATTCTGTTGATGATCCAGAGATGATGGAAGATTTAGAGGATAATCCAGAAGATTATATAGAGCTTCCTGATTCATATGAAATAAATGAAGGTAAAATGATGGTGAACTTTTTATGTGATTATTATGATGTTGATGAGGTATTTGGAAAGCGTATAAGAGTTTTAAAGAGAATGATAGAAGATAAAGGTGTTTTAGATGAATGGTATAAATATAAAGAGGAGGCAGAGAAAGAAATAGCAGTAAGATGGTGTGAAGATAATGATATAGAATACTATTTACCATAATAAATATTATAGCAGCTTCTGGAGGCTTTAAGCCTTGGGGGCTGTTTTTTTGATATATGAAAATATGAATGACTCTATGACTCTAAGATTCTTTAGAGTTTTAGAGTCTTAGAACTATAGAATTTTAGAGGGGATAGATGTTAAAAAATAATAGGTATTGGGGAATATGAAGAAATAAGAAGTTTTGAATAGAAGAATGTTTATTTTAGTATAGGAAAGTATAAAAATAAAGTTCAAGATTTTCTTGGGATCTTTATTTTATGACAATAGGATTATAAAGAAAAAAATTGTATAATAATAAAGTAATTTAAATCAGAACTTAAATTAAAAGTTAATATAAAAAGCAAATAAGGAGAAAATAATGAGTAAAACATTAGTATTAGCAGAAAAGCCTTCAGTAGGAAGAGACTTAGCTAAAGTATTAAAATGCAACAATAACAAAGGCAGCTACATAGAAGGAAGCAAGTATATTGTAACTTGGGCTATGGGGCACTTAGTTGGTCTTTTAGATCCTGAAGGATATGATAATAAATATAAGAAATGGGGTATGGAAACACTTCCTATGCTTCCTAAGTACATGAAACTTACTGTACTTAAGAAAACAGGTAAACAATTTAATGAAGTAAAGAAACAACTTTTAAGAGATGATGTGTCGGAAGTGGTAATTGCTACCGATGCTGGAAGAGAAGGTGAGTTAGTAGCTCGTTGGATCATCGAGAAGGCAGGAGTTAAGAAGCCTTTAAAGAGATTATGGATTTCATCTCAAACTAATAAAGCAATCTTAGATGGTTTCAAGAATCTAAAAAGTGCTAAAGAATATGATAACCTTTATAAAGCAGCTGTTTGTAGAGCAGAAGCTGACTGGCTTGTAGGGCTAAATGTAACTAGAGCTTTAACTTGTAAGTACAATGCTCAACTTAGTGCTGGTAGAGTTCAGTCGCCAACTCTTGCTATGATTGTTAATAGAGAAGAGGAAATTAAAAACTTTAAACCAGTGGATTACTGGACTTTAAATGCTAAGGGAAATGGATTCACTTTAAACTGGATCAGCAATAAAGGTAACAATCAAACTTTCAAGGAAGAGGTTGCAGATTCAATAGTTAACAAGTGTAAGGGACAAAATGGAGAAGTTGTTGAAGTTAAAAGGACAATGAAAAAAAAGTATTCTCCTGCACTTTATGATTTAACTGAACTTCAGCGAGATGCAAATAAAATCTGGGGTTATTCAGCAAAGCAGACATTAAACCTTATGCAGAGACTTTATGAAAATCACAAGGTTTTAACTTATCCAAGAACTGATTCAAGATATGTAACTACTGATATAGTAGCAACTATTCCTGATAGATTAAAGGCTGTATCTTTTGGTGAATATAGAGCAGCAGCTCAAGCACTTTTAACTTCAGGGGTAAAGGCTAATAAGAATTACGTTGATAACTCTAAAGTGTCAGACCACCATGCTATTATTCCAACTGAGGAAAAGGGAAGTTTAGCTAACCTTAGCACAGATGAAAAACACATTTATGATCTTGTAGTTAAGAGATTCTTAAGTGTACTTATGCCAGCTTATGAATATGAGCAGACAACAGTTACTGTAAATATTGCAGGTGAAACTTTCACAGCTAAGGGTAACATAACTAAGAATAAGGGATGGAAGAAGCTTTATGATAATTTATCTGATGATGAAGATTCACAAGAGCTTCCAGTACTTAATAAGGGTGACAAGATAACAGCAGCTTCAGTTAATAAGGTTAAGAAGCAGACTGTGCCACCTGCTAGATTTAATGAAGCAACACTTTTATCAGCTATGGAAAATCCTCAAAAGTATGTGAACTTAGGAAAGGATGCTGCTAAGACTCTAAATGAAACTGGAGGTCTTGGAACAGTTGCTACAAGAGCTGATATTATTGAAAAGTTATTTAACTCTTTTGTTATTGAAAAGAAGGGCAAAGAAATCTATCCAACCTCAAAGGGTAAACAGCTTATAGACTTAGTTCCAGCAGATTTAAAATCTCCACTTTTAACTGCTAAGTGGGAAAGACAGTTAGACAACATTGCTAAGGGTAAGGCTAATGATAAGAAGTTTGTTGGTGACATGAAGGGCTATGCTACTAAGCTTGTTGAAGATGTTAAGGGAGGAACAGCTAAATTCCACCATGACAATGCAACAGGATCTAAGTGTCCTAACTGTGGTAAGTACTTACTTGAGGTTAAGGGTAAGAATGGCAGAATGCTTGTATGCCAGGATAGAGAATGTGGTTACAGGGAAAACTTAGCCAGACTTACTAATGCAAGATGTCCTGAGTGTCATAAGAAACTTGAGCTTAGAGGACAGGGTGAAGGTAAGATTTATGTATGTACCGGTGACACATGTAACTTTAGGGAAAAGGCTTCTGTCTTTGAGAAGAGATTTGATAAGAAGGGCAAGGTTGATAAGAAGGAAGCTAATAGAATAATGAAGAAGATGCAGAAGGAAGCTGAAAAGCAAGAGGCTGAGGATAATCCATTTGCAGCTTTACTTGGGAAAATTAAATAGGTAGATTTGAATTTAAACATAGATAGACTTAGTTGAATGAGAGTCTATCTATGTTTTTTATATTTTTAAAAAGAGGGATTTATGAGATATATCAAAAAAGAAATGGGTGGTTGTATGAGAGGATGTGTATAATATAAGTATAAAATGTTAAAATTTAATAAAGTATGTATTTTACTTGGTTTATAAAGTATTTTTTAGTTAGATAAAGAGGTAAAATTTAATGAATATAAGTAAAGAAGAAATAATTTTGGCGTATAAAAAGTTAAAGTCATACGCCTATTATGATAATTCATCAATGGTTTTAAGAAAGCAAATATCAGAATTTGAAGATGAAAACATAGATAATAAGTTAGTTGAGATTTTAGATAAAATAAATAATAATGACATAGAGGAATATTATGACAAAATAAATGTAATATACACTCCTAAAAAAATAGAAGAAGAGTCGCAAAAAGAAGTTATCACTAATATAGTTAGTGAAGAAATAGTAATTAGTGAATGTACTAGTATTATTGATTGCCCTATTGAACTTCAGCTTATTGGGGTTATATGGACAATAAAGACGAGTGATTTTTTTGAGAGTAAACTTCCAAAATCAATATTTGCTAATAGAATTAGAAATATAAAAGATTCGACTATATCCTTATTTGAGCCTTACTTTAATCAATATTCTGAATGGAGAGATAATGCACTGGAAGTTATTCAAAGTAGATTAAATGAAAAACAAAGTGTGGTATATATTACAATGGATATAAAAAACTATTATTATTCTGTTGATATGAAATTAAATAATAGATTTCAAAAGTTATCAGACGAGTTAAATGAATTTTATAAAGATAGCACAATAAATGAAATGACAGAAATAATAAATGAAGTATGCACAAAATATAGTCAAAAAGTAGTTAAAAATAAGAGATGCATACTACCAATAGGTTTTATACCGTCATCAGTACTGTCTAATTGGTATTTAATTGATTTTGATAATAAAGTTTTAGAGGCAATTAATCCTATATACTATGGAAGATATGTTGATGATATTATTTTGGTATGCAATATATATGATACTCATAAAAGTAAGCAAGATATTATAAATAAATATTTTGTTAATACAAATGTATCTCTTAAGCCCCGATAATTATTTGAACAAAGGCTATTATTATAAGTTATACTAAATATAGTGATTATTGGGGGTAATTTATACCAGGTAGAAAAGCTTTAATTGAGGGAAAGAATAAAGAAAATGAGATAAATGAAGTTACTCAAGAAAATGATAAATTGAAGAAAATATTAGGAGAAAAAGATTTAGAAATAGCTATTCTTAAAGATTTACTAAAAAAAGCAAACCTTCAATTAAAGATAAAATAGAAATCTCTAATAAATGTATAAATGCAGGATATTCAATTACTAAAGATGATAAGAAAATATGTGATGATGAGATTAAAGATTTCATTATAGAGGCTATAAATGGTGATGCTCAATATTACGGATATAGAAAAATAACTCATTATTTAAGACGAACTTATAATTTAATAATTAATTTAAAAAAAGTGTATAGGCTTTGCAAAGAGCTAAATATACTTAGAGATCAAAGAAAAACATATCCTAAATGTAAAAAGATATTAGCATCTAATAGAACAGTTACTGCTTCAAATCAAGTATGGGAAATTGATATAAAATATGGATATGTTCAAGGAGAAGATAAATTTTTCTATACCTTGAATGTTATAGATGTATTTGATAGAAGCATTATAGATTATCATATGGGATTACACTGTGAAGGAAAAGACGCTGCTGCACTAATAAGACGTTGTCTTATTAAGCGTAATCTATTTATAGAAAATGTAGCACGCCCTGTAATACGAAGTGATAATGGGCCACAATTTATTAGTCATATATTTGAAGAAACTTGTGCTGAACTACATAT
>CAKVFO010000175.1 GCA_934746785.1 uncultured Clostridium sp.
AAGTATACCTCACAAATAAAATTTAGTGAATAATTCATATTGTCTATATTACTAAAAACTTATTTAATCTGCTGCTATATTCTGCATTTTCTATTTTTTCAGTAAAAACATATTCAAGTAAAGGTTCTTTTCTCAATGCTTCCATTATACTAATTTTTTGAATATTTGATGAATTCAATATATATTCACTATCTTCATCGCCATAAAATAACTGCCATCCACTATCTTTTTCATCTATAGATGTATTTTTAAATACCCAGTTAATCTCCTTATTCTCCAATGCCCTATGAGATATACTTGCATATTTTTTTACATCTATCAATTTATTTCTATTGTCATATACAAACAAAATATTGTCATACGTAAATTTAATGTTGTTTCCTATTAACATTTTCTCTTTATCACAATAATTTATAATACCTCTTAGTTCACTGTCTCTACAACTTATAACATAAACCAATACATAATAATCACTTTTTACCTTCTTAGAAAATATCTTTTCATAACTTAATTCAAGTATAAGCTTTACAATAGCACCTGGCTTAACTTTCTTTAGATATTTTTTCGAAGGTTTAGGATACTTTCTGGGATTAATAAGGCTAAGTGCCTTTATATCCTTTATTGTGTATCTCAATTCCCTCTTTTAGCTCCTTTCATAATTGTTCTTAACATCGAATATATTATTTCATATAATAAATCTCAAAACAAGTTATATTCAAGCTGATTTTTCATTTATCTTTTCATTGAAGATTATATTTAAGTATTTTACGTTTTTTTGATTGATAACTTACTTTGTAGTATATAAATATAAAAGATTAACTGTATTTTCCAAAGCCTTATAATGAGTTCTTTCCATCCCATGAGATGCAGAAACCCCAGGTCCTATTAGTGCTCCCCTTATATCATTTCCACCTCTTAAAGCTGCTCCAACATCTGAACCATATCTTGGATATATATCTACAACATAATTTAAATTATTTTCCTTAGCTAAGCTCACAAGATCTGTTACCATATTATAATCATAAGGACCGCTTGAATCCTTTGCACATATTGATACATCATATTCAGTACATGATAAGTCAGAACCTATGCATCCCATATCAACTGCTAAAAGTTCAGTCACATCACTTGGAATATAAGAAGCTCCATGCCCAACTTCTTCATATACAGAAATAAGTATCTTAAGTGTGTTTGCAGGTTTAATATTTTCTCTTTTAAATATTTCTAAAAGAGATAAAAGACAAGATACACTTCCCTTATCATCTATAAATCTTGACTTAACAAAACCGCTTTCTGTAATTGTAGTTTTCGGATCTATAAATATAAAATCTCCTGGCTCTATTCCTAAATTCTTAACATCATCCTTAGATTTTATTTCTTCATCAATTCTTACTTCCATATTAACTTCATCTCTTTTTTTAGAAGCAGCATCATCATATACATGAACAGAAGCGCTTGTACTTAAAAATGTACCTGTATATATCTTTCCTTCTCTAGTTCTAATTTTACAATACTCTGAGTCTAATGTTGGTATAATAGGGCCTCCTAAAATTGTGAATTTTAATGTACCTTGAGGTGTTATTGATCTTACCATTGCTCCTAAAGTATCAACATGGGCTGCAAGTCCTATAACCTTTTCATCTTTCAAACCAGGTACTGTTATAATTCCACATCCTTTATTTGTTCTTTCAAGAGAAAATCCCAAATCATTAACCTTCTTTTCTATTAAATCCATGATTTCAAAACAAAAACCTGTTGGACTATCAAACTTTAAAATTTCCTCAGCTGTCTTTAATAAATAATCCTTGTTTATATTCATAACAATTCCTCCTTTTAAAAAACCGCCTTTTTAAAAATTTAGACTGTGGCAGCTCATAATTTAAATTTTTCTTATGTACTATTATAATTATACTTCTTTATTCATAATTTTTCTATATTAAGTATTTACATACCAAAAATCAAACACTTCCTATTTCTATATCTATATTTCAAATTTACATGTCTATAAAAAGTCATCTAAGAACTTTAAAAAAAACAAAAAACGACATATAGATTACTCTATATGCCGCAAAAGGTTAACTGTTTTTCGATATTTTCGATATAATTATATAATATAAATATATTTAAGTAAAGTACTTCTATTTATTTTCACAATTTTTTCTTAAGGATTTCTCCACACTAAATTTGAAGATGGTTTTTATGCTCCAAATCATAATCAGTGCTCTCTCTCAAAAAAAGTTTTTAATTTCCACTACTACTTATAAAATGAATGATAAAATTTTCATTTTATATATGTATAAAGTTCTTTAACACTGTCAAGAATTAAGAAGATAAATTTTTTCTTTTTTCATTAATTATGAGTGGCCTATTAATAGGCTGCTATTTCTTTTTTTATGATTTTTCTATTTTAATATACTGTTTCTCTTTTTTTCTTTATCCAAAATTTTAATTCTTTTCTTAACAGATTTTCTTATTATTCAAATTTAACTATAAACTCAACAAGGATTTATTCCACATGTATACAGTTTTACTATTTAACATATAACTTTAGAATATAAAGATTGTAAATGTTTGTATACCAGAAATACAAACCCAATTTTTAATTTATATTAATTTTTTCTTAATTATGCAACATTATATTTGATTTTGTTACATTTATTGGTATAATAGATATTGTTGAAGACCTTTGACATTTAAAACTTGGATTATTCCCAATCTAGTTTTTATCTAATCGTTAAATAATAGCTACTAAGATGTTTTTCTTAGCAGCTATTATTTTATCAATAACAAATAATATTAGTCAGCAAAAAACTTTTAAACATTTAGCATATTATGCTTGATTTACCATATAAAAAGGTATTTTGTGTACAATAAAATTTTAATGTTACTATTTTACGATATATTGTTTACAATGTTTTACAGTTTGTTTATAATTTCAAACATGGGGTGAGAATAATGAATATGGGAGAAAAAATTAAAAATCTAAGAAAAAATAAAGGCCTTACTCAAGAAAATTTTGCAGAGATTATTGGTATCTCTAGATTTTCATTAATCAATTATGAAAGAGGAGCAAGAAAAGTCCCTGAAGAAGTCATAAAAAAGATTTCTGTTGCTTTTAACGTTGAATTGAAAGAAGACTTTATTCCCTACTCGGCTATTAAATATAAGCCCTTTAATTTAGAAAATAAAATTAATCCTGCAAGTGAAGGTGCTCCTGAAAACATGCGTTTGGAAACTTTTAAACACTTCCTTACTTTATCAGGCTATTCAGTTGATGATCTTACCTTCAAAGAACTTTTAACTTTACATAACAAGACCCGTGAATACATAAATTTTGAATTATTCAAAATGGGTCACTACAAATTTAGATAGACTATTTCTGAATGTATATGTAAAACTTTTTAAAAGGTGAATTCTTTTGTTTAAAATGCAAAAGAATTCACCTTTTTTTATTCTTTGCCCATTTTTTTCTTTTATTGTATAATAATAGAATAAGGAGAGTGATAGAAATGACTAATGAAGCAATGTATTTAATTGAAAAAAATGAAAAAGGAAATCTTTTTGGAGTAACTAACTGCAAAGTATGCAATACTATAATTACTTTTGAAGAAAATGTAACTTCAAAAGCTCTAGCTACAAACTGTGAATTTCTTTCTATTAACGGAAATAGTGAGAAATGTGTAACTCTAAAGATGTTTACTAAATGTCCTAACTGTGGCTATACATTTGAGCATCATCAAGTAGTGCATTATGACAAATAGGCAAAAGATATGTACACTAATCATTTTAGGTCATACAAAAAGGGATGTATCAAAATTATTTTGATGCTTCCCCTTCTTTTAATTTTTTTAACTATAAGTTCCTTCTGATCTCATTATTACAACCTTTCCAGTATAATTTTCATTATGAAGAAAAAATCGTATATCAGCTTCATTTAACCTGCATTTAGGTCCAAGAATTATTTCTTTTATTATTCCTTTTTCAATATAATTTTCAAAGCTTAAATCAGAATATAATATTAGATTTTCATTCTCTGATTTATATTTAATTTTACTCATTCGAAAGTTATTTACTTCTAATTCTTTGCTATTTGTAAAACTATCTCTTTCAAAATCAGCAGTATTGCTAAATCCAATATTTACTGGATATATTATTCTTACTTCCTCCTCTTCCTTAAATGCAAAATTCTTCATTGTACTACATATATTATCTAAGCTTAAAAATACTTTATTAAATAATATACTCTCTATATCATCTTCATTTTTACTTGATAAATCTATTTCTGTTAAAAACTTTTTAACTATTTCATCTATTCTCTTATCCTGTTCAATTTCAGAATATATAATCTTATCTTTAAAAAGTCCAAACTCATTATCTCCAAAGGCTAATATATTTGAATCAAATCCAATAGATACACCTAATCCATCTTTAGCATATTTAGTCCATTCACTAAGAAGATCACCATTTTTCGAGAAGCAGGCTGCTAATGTTAGTGTTGACTGAGGAAACTGGCTGTATATATTTTCAATAACTTTCCTCCATCTATCTGTGAAGAAAACATCCTTTATAAGCCTTTCACTAAAAACCTTTAAAACTTTCTTATAAGCCCACTTCTTTTCCATATAATCATTAGTTTTACTTACATCACTCAACCTTAAATTTTTATTTGATATTATTGAATAAAAAGTGTCAACATCGCAATAGTGATATATTATATTTTTTTCTCCCATTAAACCATCCTCTCTGTTTTATAAATTTCTTTATAGATTTAATGTAGACTGTTAATAATAATATGACACTTTTTAACTTTTAATTACTATTCATAAAAAATTTAAATTATTCCTAAATGAAACTACTCTATAAATCCAAATCTTGAAAATGGATATACTCTAAGCTGTGCTTTTCCTTCTATATCATCACCTGATATATATGGATTTTTCCAATATCTCGCATCATTTGAATTACTTCTGTTATCTCCTAAAAAGAAATACTTTCCTTCGGGCACTTTAAAACTTTTCTTATAATCAAAATCATTATTTTTAACATAATCTTCTTCTACTTTTTCTCCATTAACAAATACTTCACCATTTGATATCTTAATTTCATCTCCTGGCAGTCCTATAAGTCTCTTTATGAAAGTATCATTAAATTCCCTAGACTTAAATACTATTATGTCTCCTCTTTTAAGCTTATCTTTATTATAAACTTTAGTTACTAATAATTGATCATGAACTTCAATTGTTGGAATCATTGAACCTGACGGTATATAAACTTTATAAATTATAAATTGTCTTATTAAAAATGCAACTACTACTGCTATCCCTATAGGCAGCACCCAATCCTTTATAATATTTACTTCTTTCTTATCCATAACTTTCCCTCCCATCTAACCCTATTTTATCAAATATTCTCATGTTTTGTATATATGTTTGTTTCTCCTTCCCCTACCCTAAAGACTTAATCCTAAATTATAAGCTTCTTCAAGAGCTTTATTATTCTTTATATCTCCCTTATCCTTAACGCCGGAAACCATAACCTTTCCAGCATCCTCTAACTTAAAGAAGTCCAAAATCAGCTTATACTGAATTTTAATAGAATCAAAAACTGCTGGAATAGTTGCAGCCGCTACTAAAAGCAGAGCTAATTTTTTTACTTTAAAAGTATTTCTAAGAGGTGTATGAAGCCTATCTACTATAGCTTTAAGTTCTGCACTTATTCCATAAAAATAAACAGGTGAAGCTATAGCAATCATATCTGCTCTTGATAGCTTTTTATAAACAATATTCATGTCATCTTTTTGAAAACAACTGTTATCTTTCCTCTCAAAGCAGGAATTACATCCAATACATGGATTAACTTTTAAATCCGCTACAGACATTACTTCTATATTATTATTTTTCTGTGCCCCTTTTACAAAGGCATTAACTAATATATCAGTGTTACCTCCTTTTCTCATGCTTCCTGATAAAACTACTATATTCATAAAAATCCCCCTATTATAACTTTATTATATATTATAGTTTACTACTTTTTCTCCCACAAAATAACTTTAATTAATATCATAAACATATAAATAGCAGCTGTTTCTACAAACTTACATATCAGAAAGCCAGTTATAATCAAGTGCTCACTCTCAAAAAAAGTTCTTAATTTCCTATACGTTAAAACCTGCTAATAAAAATCAAGTGTTTTTTTAAGATCCAATAGTTATTTTTTTAAATTAC
>CAKVFO010000176.1 GCA_934746785.1 uncultured Clostridium sp.
CTGAAAAAGATGGTGTCTTATCATTATGAAATGGGCAAAGCCCTGTATAACTTCTACCTGTTCTTTTAAGTCTTACAGTTTCAGATACAACATCTACAATATCATTTTCTTGTTTTATTCTTTCAATTGTTTCTTCTGGAATACGCAAGGAGTAATCTCCCTCCTTACTTTAATAAATTTTTTTCAGCAATTTATATATTATTCGACACCTTGATTTAAAATCCTTCTACATTTTAAAAATCAATTTATATTCTTATAATTATTCTTTGTATTGCTGTAATTTTTTATTCTTTTAATTAGTAAATTACCATCTTAGGCACATAGATTTGATTAAATTTATTAAGACAATAATCATCACTCATTCCAGCAACATAATCTGCCACTGCTCTTTCTATGCCCTCTTCATTTGCAATCTTTCTATATAGAGATGGCATTTTAGAATAATTATCCATATAATAACTAATTAACTGTTTTAATATAAATTTAGCTTTACTTCTTTCATCTTCTAATTCTCTGCTTAAGTATACATTTTTAAACATAAAATTTCTTAAAGATCTCATTGCACTTTCTATTTCTTTACTTAATCCTACCTCAACCTTCCCTTTTTTCAAGTTTTTTGTTGAATTTTTTATTAAGTCTGCCACTAATACTCTTACCCTCCGAGAGTGAGTATATCCTAATGTATCACATATTTCTTTTGGAATATCTTTTTTAGTTAGAATCCCTGCTCTAATGGAATCATCGATATCATGATTAATGTATGCTATTTTATCACTATATTGAACTATTCTTCCTTCAAGTGTCTTTGCTCCACCTTTTGCTTTTTCATTTCTAAGTCCACTATGATTTAAAATGCCATCAATAACTTCTTCAGTTAAATTAAGTCCTTTACCCTCATTTTCTAGATATCTTACAACTCTTACACTTTGCTCATTATGCCTAAATCCATCTTTTAAAAATTTATTAAGCACTTCTTCTCCAATATGTGCAAATGCTACATGCCCTAAGTCATGCCCTAAAGCAATAGCTTCAACTAAGTCCTCATTTAATCCTATACCAACTGCAATTGTTCTTGCAATTTCATTAACTTCAAGAGTGTGAGTTAAACGCGTTCTATAATGATCCCCAAATGTCCGTATAAATACCTGGGTTTTATGTTTAAGCCTTCTAAAAGATTTGCAATGAATTATCCGATCTCTATCAACCATGTAGCATGTTCTTATTTCATCTTCTTTTTCATCTACTTTTCTACCTTTTGAGTTAATAGCAAAGGAGGCTTCTGGAATCAATGTCAACCTTTCAAAGCTTTCAATTTTTTCCCTTACGTTCATATTCATCACCTCTTTTTTAATATTCTATACTTATCTTTCAAATCCTTTATTTATTACATGTAAATATTATTTGCATATATATTTTTTTTATATATTTTTCATTTAAATTTAATAAATATGATATGTATATTTATCATCATTCTTAAATATGATAGTAATAATCAATATATTAAGGAGTTATAATGGATAATACTTTATATAAAATAGATAAATCTTTTTTTAATGAAGATAATATATCCAAAAACGTTCTGCCTTACTTCAATATATATGATGCTGAAATATCTCTTGTGAAATTTAAAAATACAGAGAAACAAAGAGCAGTATATAAAGTAATATTTAATAATAAATCTTACTGTTTAAAAAAAATCTACTTTTCCGAAGAAGAATTATTATACGTTTATTCAGCACTTGAATGGCTTCACATTTATAACATAAATGTTCCAAACTTAATTCCTACACGAGATGGAATGCGTTATTTAAATTATAATAATATATTATTTATCCTTACACCCTGGATTGATGGTGTAAAATGTAACTTCGATAACTTAGAACATGTTAAGCAATCATCTATTGAACTTGCAAAATTTCATAGCTGTACAAAAAATTTTAGCCCAATAAAGGGCAGCTACTTAAGGACAGGGTTTGATGATTTATATAAATCCATATATAAACATTATTATCAACTTAAAAAATTTTATAATGCAGCTAAAAAAAATAACGACCCTTTTTCTAAAAACTACATTAAAAATTTGGATAGAAATCTTGAATTATGCAATTTTTCTTTAGAGCATGCTTCAGAAATTGATACAAATTGTTTATCAAAATCTTTATGTCATGGAGACTATGTAAATAAAAATATACTTTTTACTAATAATGATTTATGGATAATTGACTTTGATAAATGTAAGAATGATTATTGTGCACATGATTTATCTTACCTTATGCGCCGCCTTCTAAAAAGAGAACATACTAATTGGGATATTCATATAACACTAATGATATTAAAAAACTATAACTATCACAAAACGTTAACTAAGTCTGATTTAAAATATATAATTTCTTATCTAGCTTTCCCACAAAAATTTTGGAAGATATCCCATGATTACTACAAAGATAAAAATAGCTATGATAAAAGTCTATCTTTTAAACTTCTATTAAAATCTAATTCAGATATTAATAATCACTTAAATTTTATTATTTTACTTACTAAAATTCTTGAAGATGCTCAATGGGATATTTCTTTAATTGAAAATAAAATCACAAAAATAAAACCCCCTAAATAATCAGGGGGTTTTAAAGTATATAACCTTAATAACTATCTTGGATTTTTAACTTGAGCTTGTGCTGCTGCAAGTCTTGCTAAAGGTACTCTAAATGGTGAACATGATACATAGTCCAATCCTACATTATGACAGAATTCAACTGATGAAGGATCTCCTCCATGTTCTCCACATATACCTAAATGAATGTTAGGTCTTGTTGCTTTACCTTTTTCTACTGCTATCTTAACAAGTGAACCAACACCCTTTTGATCTAATTTAGCAAATGGATCTTGTTCATAAATTTTATTTTCATAATATGCTCCTAAGAACTTAGACGCATCATCTCTTGAAAATCCAAATGTCATTTGAGTTAAGTCATTTGTACCAAATGAGAAGAATTCAGCTTCCTTAGCAATTTCATCAGCTGTTATAGCTGCTCTTGGAATTTCAATCATTGTACCAATATGATATTCTAATTTAACTCCCTTTTCTTCCATTACTTTCTCAGCAGCTTTTACAACTACATCCTTAACAAATTTTAATTCCTTAACTTCTCCTACTAATGGAATCATAATTTCAGGTTTTATATCATAGCCTTTTTCATTTTTAACTTGAATTGCTGCTTCAATAACAGCTCTAGTTTGCATTTCAGCTATTTCTGGATAAGTTACAGCTAATCTACAGCCTCTATGACCCATCATAGGATTAAATTCATGAAGCCCTTCTACAGTTGCTTTTAAGTCTTCAAAACTTAATCCCATTTCTACCGCTAGTTCCTTAATTTCTTCATCAGTATGAGGAACGAATTCATGTAATGGTGGATCTAAGAATCTTATAGTTGCTGGTCTTCCTTCTAATGCTTCATACATTTCTTTAAAGTCTTGTCTTTGCATTGGAAGTATTTTATCTAAAGCTTTCTTTCTTTCTTCAACATTCTTAGATACAATCATTTCCCTTACTGCTTTAATTCTATCTTCAGCAAAGAACATATGCTCAGTTCTACAAAGGCCTATACCTTGAGCCCCAAATTCAACTGCTTGCTTAGTATCTCTTGGAGTATCTGCATTAGTTCTTACCTGTAATTTTCTAACTTCATCAGCCCACCCCATAAATGTGGCAAAATTGCCAGTTATTTCAGGAGCTACTGCCTTTATCTTTTCTCCATATACATTACCTGTAGAACCATTCAAAGATATATAATCATTTTCCCCATAAGTCTTTCCATTTACTATAACAGTTCTAGCTGCTTCATCAACCTTTATTTCACCACAACCTGCAACGCAGCAAGTACCCATTCCTCTTGCAACAACAGCTGCATGAGATGTCATACCTCCTCTTACAGTTAAGATTCCTTCAGAAGCAATCATTCCTTCAATATCTTCTGGTGAAGTTTCAAGTCTCACCAAAACAACCTTTTCTCCATTTTCTGCTCTTTCTTTAGCTTCATCTGCTGTAAATGCTATCTTACCACATGCTGCTCCTGGAGATGCTGGTAGACCTTTTGCAATTACTGTAGCCTTCTTTTCTTCATCAACATCAAAATTTGGATGTAATAAAGTATCTAATTGCTTAGGTTCAACTTTTAATAATGCTTCTTCTTTAGAAAGCATCTTTTCATCTACTAAATCAACAGCAATCTTTAAAGCTGCTTGAGCAGTTCTCTTACCATTTCTTGTTTGTAAGAAATATAACTTACCTTCTTCTATAGTTATCTCCATATCCTGCATATCTCTATAGTGATTTTCTAATGTATTAATAATTCCAACTAGCTGTTCGTAAATAGCTGGATTTTGTTCTTCTAATTGAGCTATTGGCTGTGGAGTTCTAATACCTGCAACAACGTCTTCACCTTGTGCATTCATTAAATATTCTCCATATATCTTCTTTTCACCAGTAGCTGGATTTCTTGAGAAAATAACTCCTGTTCCAGATGTTTCTCCTTTATTACCAAATACCATCTGTTGTACGTTTACCGCAGTACCCCAGTCTCCTGGAATATCATTAAGTCTTCTATAAACATTAGCTCTTGGATTATCCCATGATCTAAATACAGCTTCAATTGCTTCTACTAATTGAACCTTTGGATCTTGAGGGAAATCTTCGCCTTTTTCTTTCTTATAGATTTCTTTGAATTGTCCTGCTAAGTCCTTTAAATCTTCGTAAGTTAGCTCAGTGTCAAACTTAACACCTTTCTTATCTTTCATTTCATCAATCTTATCTTCAAATAGTCTCTTTTCAATTCCCATAACAACATCTGAGAACATCTGAATAAATCTTCTGTATGAATCATAAGCAAATCTTGGATTATTAGTAAGCTTAGCCATAGCTTCTACAGCTTCATCATTTAATCCTAGATTTAAAATTGTATCCATCATTCCTGGCATTGAAACTCTTGCTCCAGATCTTACTGATACTAAAAGTGGATTTGTTGTACTACCGAATTCTTTACCAGTGGTTTCCTCTAAAACTTTAACACATTTGTTAACTTGTTCCATGATTTCCGAAGATATTTTTCTTCCATCTTCATAGTACTTTGTACAAGCTTCTGTTGTAACAGTAAAACCTGTTGGTACTGGAATATTCAAGTTTGTCATTTCTGCTAAATTAGCTCCCTTACCCCCTAGTAAGTTTCTCATACCTGCATTACCTTCTTTAAAAAGGTAAACGTACTTTTTCTCCATCTCAATACTCCTCCGTTCAATACAAAATATTTATACTAACAGAGCTTTCTTTTGCCCCGATAGTTACCATAACTTTATTCGCTCTCACCCATCTTTACGAATAACTTTGTAATATTAGTTTTTGAAACTTTCCCAATAATCTTATATTGGTCTTTTTCACCAATTTCATTAATAGTTTCAACTATAGGTATACTATCTATTTCGTGCTCAATAATTTTTTTTGCCATTTCATAGGCATTATCATCCTTCTTACCACAAATAATATTAGGCATTCTTGTCATTATAATTCCAACAGGAACCTTATGAATATCAGTACCTCCTATTGATATCTTAAGAAAATCTTTTCTTGATACAGCTCCTACCAAAATCCCATTATTCTCTACAAATACAGTACCAACATCATTTAAGAATAAGTAAACTATAGCATCATAAACCATAGTATTTTCACTTATCACAGCTGGTTTAGACATTATTTCTGATACTTTTATCTTATTAATATACTCTAATACATCATTTGTTCTTGGTTTATCAGAATAAACATAGCCAACTTTTGGTCTTGCATCTAATATTCCTGTCATAGTTAATATTGCTAAATCTGCTCTTAAAGCAGCTCTTGTAACTCCAAGGTTCTCAGCTATACATTCACTTGTGACTGGTTGATTTTCCTTTACAAGCCTTATTATTTCCTTCTGTCTATCTGACAGTTTCATATTATCCCTCTTTTCTAAAGTAAAGAAGGAATATTAAATTGGTGATTTTCCTAATCTCAGTATAATTATACCACTTTATATTTTTTTGACCATATTAAATTTTCAGAAAAATCAAACAAATATCTTTAATATTCCTAATTTATCACTATCAATTAACTTTTTCACCTATTCTTTGCTTATTTTATACTATTCTTTTGAATTCCCTTCATTATTTTCATCAAATTTAACAGTATACGAA
>CAKVFO010000177.1 GCA_934746785.1 uncultured Clostridium sp.
TTAGAAGAAGAATTTTTATTAGGAGTAACTTGAATTTTAACAGTATGAGTTCCATAAGTTAAGTTATTTTTAGTGAAGATATCCTTCTTATACATTAAAGAAGTTGAAGAAGTATCAACATCATAAGAAATATTATCGATAATAATTTTAGCAATACCTCTGTTTATAGATGCAAGAGAGTATAAAGAGAAACCAGTACCAGTGAAAGAGAAAGTAGCATAGTTTCCAGATGTATAAGAATACTTACCTTTACCGCCACTATTCTTGCTATTAGAATTATTTATCCAATTACCAACATAAGATATATTAGGATTATCTTCTTCGTAAGTTCCAGCAGAAAGAGATGATGTTTGTGTTAAAGAAATATTTAAATCATTATAATTATAAGTAATTGGTTGTCCATACATTGTGCTTAATTTAATACAACTAGTACATCTATTTAAATTTAAATTGCTAGAATTATTAGTAGTTTTTAAGTTAAGAGTTCCTTCTTTTTTTACTTTAGCATTAATAATAACTAAAGATCCATTAGTAACAGAAAGTTTCTTATTAGCTCCACTTAAAGTTAAAACTACGCTTGTCTTACCAGGAGTTTTGGTATCAGTAATTAATGGAGCCTTTAAATCTTTTTGAAATAAAGACCCCATCTTAGCACTAGTTATTTCAAGCATATTACTATCAAAAAGCAAGTCTAAAGATCCACCATAAATATTAGCTCCATTAGTAACATTTACAGCAATAGTTATAGTAGAACCAACAGTTTTATTACCTGTTACACTATAGCTTATTTGAGGAGTTGTACTAGAGTAAGTAGCAGTAGAAGTTTCAGTGGCAGCAGCTTCTTCTTTAGAGATTCCTGTTAATGTGAATACAGAAGTGAAGAAAAGTAATGTAAATAAGATATAAAAATATTTTTTGCAATTTTCATTTATGTTTTTCACATAAATTCCCCCTTTTTATTAATTTTATATTATATAATATGTAAAGAAAATCAAATATGAAACCATTCTAGTTCACCATACCTGAAATTATTACAATGTCATAGATACCATTCTTATTTTTAATCTCCCCTTTCAAAATATATTGTATCATTTGAAAGATAAAAAGTATAATATTATGCAAAAAAAGTAAATATTATGGAAATAAGGTTCCTCGTAAATTTAACTTTCATACAATAAAGTATAGAGTTAAAAGTAAAGATTATCTGGGGGATGCTTAATGGCAATATTAAAGGAAGAAAAATTAGTTAATAGTTATAATGAAGAAAATGAAAAATCATCTGAGCCTAAAAAAGAATCAATGAATGAAGAAGAATATAAAAAAGAAACAGACACTGCTACAAAAATATTTGGAATAAATTCAACAATAAGTTCCACTAAAAGAGTAATACTAAATGCAATAAAGACTGGAATAGAAAATTTAAAAACTCAAATAAATTTAGATAAATATGTTTCAACAATAACTACTTCAAAAATAGGAATGAATTTATATTTTGACACTTTATATGAATACCCAGAGCTTTTTTATGCAGATTTAACTGTAAGTTGCACTTACTATACAAATAGTAGTGGAGCTATTACAAGATTTTCTTTAAAGGTTAAATATCTTTATAGTGCAGCTGTAGTGGCAACTATGAAATCTTATCTTAATACCAAAGTTAACGAAATAAAAAATAAGTATTTATATAATGCTTCAAGTCTTCTTGAGAAAGAATATATTATTCATGATTATTTATTAGAAAACTGCACTTATGATACAGCTTCAAATGTTAAAACAATTTCTCATACAGCTTATGGAGCACTTCTAAATTCAAAAGCAGTTTGTGATGGTTATTCCAAAGCAGCTAAACTTTTATTTAATGAATGTGGAATTGATGCAGGTATAGTTACTAGTGATTCTATGAACCATGCTTGGAACTATATAAAGATGAATGGATATTATTATTTTCTTGACATAACTTGGGACGATCCTGTACCTGAAACTTATATAAGCAGGTATAGTTATTTTAATAGGAATAGCAATGAAATGATAAATGGTAATCATACTTGGGTTACTGGAAGTTATCCTGTATCTACAAGTACTGTTTTTAGTTTTTTAAGAAGTTACAGTAAGTTAACAAGATCAAATGATAAATTGTATCATATAGATGGAAGCAATAACTTGTATGCTATGACTTTGGAAGGTAAAAATAAAGCACTCGTAAAATCAGCATTTCCTTGGAATAGCAGCTTAGGCCTTGTTGGATACACTAATAATTTATATTATGTTAGATCATTATATTACGCTTCAGAGAAGAAAACTTATAATGTTATTGAAAGATTTAATGTAACTACTAAAGCGACTCAAGTTTCTTTTAGAACTTTAGGACAGATAAAAAAGATGTATAAGAAGAATGAAACAATAGTAATACAATATACAGATTCACCAAGCTCAACTACTGTAAAGACAACTACTATTTCTATTAAAGTAGAAGGAGATACAAATAGAGATGGTGTTGTAGATAGTAAAGATGTTTCAAATGTTACAGCTAAATATAATAAAAGGGCAGGGGAGTCAGGATATCTATCTGAATGGGATTTTAATAAGGATGGAATAATTGATATTTATGATATTGTAAAAGTATCATCAAAGTTATAATTAAGTTGGCAGTCACTTTAAATAAGTGGCTGTTTTTAGTTTCTATTTAGAAGGTTAAAAATTTTTGTAATTAAATAAAGTTAGTTACATAAAATTCTTGTAATTACAAAAGTTGACATGTAGGGTGTATAGAATATAATTAAAAGTGAACATGTTCAAAATATTATATTTTAGGGGGAAACTAAATGAAAAAAAAATTATCTCTGATACTAAGTTTTATTTTTACTGTTTTCTTGATTGTTAATAATGTAGAAATGAAGGCAAAAGCTGATACTACTTCTAAGCCTGAATTAACTATTACATCATCAGATTCAGATAACTATGTTCATTTAAATTGGACAGCACCAGATGAAAATAAATATTATTCTTATAGACTTTTTTCAAAAGAGTCTAGTGAACCTAAATTTCAAAGTATACCATCAAAGGCAAAAGTTAAGGTTTTAAATATATATCCTTTAGACGATGAAAATGGGAATCCAAAAGGTGATAATTTAAAATCATGGATGGAAAGTCCTAATGAAGAATGTGATAAGGGATATGGAAAAGGACTGATTTCTGTTGATAAAATAAGTGTTGCTAATTTTAATAAGAATCCTAGGGCAAATATGATAAATGCTGATGGCACTTGGAAATATGATGTTATAATGCTTGGCTCATGGGATACAAACTTTGGTGCAAATCCTAGTAATGATGCAGTAAATTTATTTAGTGAATTTATTGATAGTGGTAGAGGTTTTTTAGCAGGGCATGATACTATAGGATATGAATGGGGAACAACTAAAGGTTTAGGACAAATAAGAGATAAATTTAATATTAAAGTTGGATATTGGGGAAATTCTAGTATATCCACAGACGAAGGACATCATTATTTTGGAGGATATATTGGAGATAAAGTTACAATAAAGAAAAAGGGGTTATTAACCAATTATCCTTGGAAGATAGAAGATACTAAATCAGCTAAGGAGTTAGATAAAGATAATAATGTTATATTAACAGTTCCGTATTCACATTCAACTGGAAATTTTGCATATGGTGATATATGGATGACATATTCTGATAATGTTAAATATAAAGGTTCTAATTTTCCAGATAGTTTAAATGAAAAAGCTAATTATTATTTAACAACATACAATAATACTGCAATGATTCAAACAGGACATTCTAATGGAGCAGCAACTCCAGATGAACAAAAAGTTCTAGCTAATACACTATTCTATTTAGCACAGGTAACAGAGGATACTAAATGGGATGATCATAAAGGTCAAGATTTAAAGGCACCAACTAAACCTGAGTTAAAAACTGTAATTAAAGATGGTACCAATAATAAGTTAGTGATATCATACGGTGAATCTCAAGATATAGGTTCAAGTTATGATTATTATGTTGAAGCAAAGGAAAAAGCAACTGGTAATACAGTTAATTCTGATGTAAAAACAACTACAGTTACTAGTGGATTAAAAGGATATTCAATAGTAGTAGATCAAAATAAAGATACAATTCCAGATAATACAATAGAATCTACTTCAACAGAATACACAATAGATAATAAGTTCAATGAAGATTTCTATGTACACGTAGCAGCAGTAGATAATGCAGGAAATGTATCAGAAGTTTCAACTTATAAATATGTATATCCAACACTAAATTTAACTGCAGGGGATTTAAATACAGATAATAATACAGTAACTATTAAAGCTGAAGGAAAAGTAACTGATAAAACAATTAAATCAATTACTTTACCAGATGGAACTGTAGTAGAGGGTTCTAATGCAGAATTTACTGTAGATGTTAATGGAACTTATATTTTTAAAGCTGTTGATAATGAAGGTAATGAAGTTAGTAATGAAATAAGAATTTCTAATATTCCAGGTAAGGTTACTTTAGGTGATGTAAAGGTAAATGAAGATAAGGCTTCAACAACATTAAATTGGAGTATTTCAGATAAAACTCAAGATTATTCTTATAATGTAAATAGCAAAAAGAGTGATGAAACAGAATTTAAATCAGAATCAGTTAATGGAACAACTTATGTAGATAATAATGCAAAAGATGTGGCACTACCTGAAAAATCTGAAATTAAAAGTGTTACAACTAATAGAGAAGATAAAACTACTTTAATAAGTTTTAGTGAATCAACTGATAATGGTACAAGCTATGATTACTATGTTGATGGAACAGGATTAAATTCTGGATTAACATCTAAATCAGAAACTAAGTCAGCAACAGTAACAAGTGGAATTAAGGGATATTCAATTGTAGTAGATCAAAATGAAGATACTATTCCTGATGGAACTATAACAACTACTTCAACTGATTATACTTTTGATAAGCTATATGATACTGATTTCTATGTACATGTAGCAGCAGTAGATAATGCAGGAAATATCTCAGAAGTATCTTCATTTAAATATGCTTATCCAGTATTAAAATTAACTCCTAATACTACTGAAGTAGTTAAAGATACAGTAACAATTACAGCAGAAGCAGCATGTGAAGGAAATAGTATAGTTAAGATTATTACTCCAGATGGAAAAGAAGTAGATGGAGACAAAGCCCAATATACTGTGGATGTTAATGGAGCTTATACTTTCAAAGCTATTGATAGTAAAGGTGATGAAGTAACTGAAAGTATAGAAATTACTAATATAGTACCAGATGTTATTTTAAATGTAGAATCTAATATGAATAGAGTTCATTTAGAAGAAAATTTTGTAGTTGATTTAACTATAGATCATGTTACTAATATTGGAGCTGTGGATGTAAGATTAAAATATGATGATTCTAAATTAAAACTTTTAAGTATTGATAAAACTCCAGGAGTAATATTCTTTACTCAAAAGGAGAGTAATGATGTTTTAAGATTTACATTTGTTTCTTTAGGTGATTCAAACTTCATTAATAATAAACAAACTTTATTAAAATTAAACTTTACAGGTACAGCTGCAGGGGATGCACTTATAGATATAATTCCAAGTGTGGTTACAAGTGAAAAACATCCTGAAAGATTTTTAAGAGAGGCTGAATGTGGTGAAACTACTATTAATATTTGTGATAGAAAGTTAAGAACTGATATAACTTTAGCAGACCTTGCAATGATTGGGAAACATTTAGGAGAAGATCCAGAGAAGTTATTACCTGATATTGATGTTGACTTTAATCTTGATGGAAAAATTGATGAAGCAGATATAGAAAAGGCTTATAATATTATGATAAATAATCCAAATTATAAATATAATGCTGCTTAGAAAGTATAAGCTATAATATAAAAAGTATCAGTTAAATTAGTCGATTTAACTGATACTTTTTTAGATTTAATTGAAGTTTTAAAGTTTTTATATTAAATTAAGAATATAATTAATTTATGGTAAAATACTACCAGTATTAGTTTTATAATAAAGCAGTTGAAATTATGACTGGTAATTGATAAGATATGCCAAAGTACATAAGAATATATAAAAAAACAACCATATAAGTTTTTTGTAAGCGTAAAAGTTTTGGCGTCTTTTATTAATTCAAAAATAGTAATAAAATATCCCTATAAAGATTCTGGG
>CAKVFO010000178.1 GCA_934746785.1 uncultured Clostridium sp.
AGAAATAGGATTTTCTCTTAGAGGTAGTGTACTTCTCTTGGAAGGTTTTTTGTATTGGAAGTGGATTTAGAATGCAGGAGTGGGATTTTCTCTTATAGGTAGTATATTTCTCTTGGGAGTTTTTTTGTTTTGAATGTGGATTTAGAATGCAGGAGTGGGATTTTCTCTTATAGGTAGTATATTTCTCTTGGAGGTTTTTTTGTTTTGAATGTACATTTAGAATGCAGCAATTAAGGTTGAAACTCTTAAAAGAGTTTCTTTGAATTTATGGGGTGCTGGGGGTGGACAAGTCCCCCCTCATAAAATTTGTAATTAAAATATATATTAATCTCCAAATTCTAAGAGCCTGCGATTTAGAATTTGCTCCTTCATTCCTGCATTCTGGAAAGTCTGTAATTCGAGATAGCCTTGCAAAAAAAATACACCCCCATCCCCAAATACACTTCCTTCTGCATTTCTGCATTCTAGAAAAACTTTGATTTCAGATAATCCTACAAAAGAAATATACTCCCCTTCCCCAAATACACCCATTTCTACATTACCTTTCATCTAACCTTGATTTACTCCTCTACAAAATTCCAAAAACCTTTAATAAAATTTGTAATTAAAATATATATTAATCTCCAAATTCTAAGAGCCTGCGATTTAGAATTTGTTCCTTCATTCCTGCATTCTAAAAAGTCTTTGTTTTCAGATAATCTTTCAAGAAAAGTATACCCTCATTCCCAAATACACTTCCTTCTGCATTCCTACATTCTAAAAAAACTATGATTCGAAATAATCCTCCAAAAGAAATATACTCCCCTTCCCCAAATACACCCACTTCTACATTCTATTTATTGTTTATCATTAAGAACAATCTACCATTTCTCTCCTTAAGTTCAAAATAATCCTCTAAAATAGAAAGCCACTTTTCAGTAGTTAAATTTCTAACAAAAACATCTTCTTCCTTCTCAAAAAGCTCATCATTAAGCATTACAGCTCCACTATTTATAAGTTCCTTCTTATCTAAAAAAGGTCCAACGCTTACAAGAATTTTTCCATCCTTCTTAACTATTTTCTTAATATGATCTAATAATATGTAACAGTCCATTGGAGTCATAGCATCTAAAACATTAGATAGGATTACAGCTTCATATCTGTTATCTTTAATAGTCTTTAAAATTTCAACTCCACCACATCTAAAGTTTGCTCTATCTTTAACATTATTTTTTAATGCATTTTCCTCAGCAAGTTTTACAGCTTCTTCTGATATGTCAATTCCAAACCCTCTTGCTGTTTCTTTATCTTTTAATGTATCTATTAATAAAAGACCATCTCCACAGCCATAGTCCATTATTTTATTTTTATCTTCACAAAGCCATGATATAGCTTTCTTTAATTCTTCACGTATTTCCAAAAATATCACCTCTAGTATATTATAACACTTTAATGCAAATGCAAGTCTTTCCTTTAAAGCAAGTGGATTTTCCTTGATTGTGTATCTGTATTTGAAAGTATATTTAGAATGAAGGATAAAACTCTTGCAGAGTTTCTTTAAAATATAAAAAAATGGGCTGAACCCTAGGTCCAGCCTTCAAAAATTTGTAATTAAAATATATATTCTTTTTAAATCCTAAGAGTTTACGATTTAGGATTTATTCCTTCATTTCTGCATTCTGTAGAAACTTTGATTTCAGAGATATTTCCAAAGAAAATATCCCCTCATTACCAAATACACTTGCATCTGCATTTCCTTAATTTTTAGCTATATGTTAATTACTCTATCACAATACGATGCTACTTTTTCATCATGGGTAACAATAACTACTGTTTTCCCTTCTTTGTTAAGAGCTTTTAAGATATTTAAAACAACTTCTACATTTTTTGGATCTAATGATCCAGTTGGTTCATCTGCTAATATAATTTTACAAGGCTTAAGCATTATTCTTGCTAGGGCTACTCTTTGAGCTTCGCCTCCACTTAATTCATAAATCTTCTTATCCTCATATCCGTCTAACCCCACATATTTCAAAGCTTCTTTAATTCTATTATTTTTTTCCTTCTTTCTTAAAGAAGCATATTTTAAGGATATTTCTAAATTATATCTTACTGTTCTTTCATCTATTAATGCAAAATTTTGAAATAAATACCCTATTTTTTCTCTTAATATCTTATTTGATTTACTGCTATTAACTTTTATATTATCTACTCCATCAATAATTAACTTTCCACTATCAATACTTTCTAAGCATCCAATTATATTAAGTAAAGTACTTTTCCCACTACCACTTGCACCCATAATAGCGATAAATTCTCCATCCTCTATTTGTATCGAAAAATTCTTTAATACCCCTTTATCACCATAGCTTTTATTAATATTTTCCAAACTTATTATATTCATCTTATACTCCCACCTTCAACTCTTTAGATATACTACTTTTCTCACTTATTTTAAATGAAACATAAGAAATTATATATTCTAATATAGATGCTAAAATCCATATAAGACTAAATTCCTTTACATTAGAATTATTAATAATAAATAGTATTACCAAAGCAAAAACTTGACTTCCTATAAATAAAATATAATATTCTTTATACTTATCTAAAAAGTTATATCCATGAAAAGCTCTTACAAAAATTGTTTTTCTATATTGTTGAAAATAATTATATATGTTCTGCACAATAATTATTACAATTGAAACTAGAACTATTAATATTCCAATAATACTAAAATCAATACTTCTTTTAACTTCGTTAATTTTAGATGCCACTGTCTCATTAGCAGCTACAACAGTATACTTATACTCTTTATCACTTAGATTTTTAAATTTATCATTTAAAATTTCATATAAAAAATTTTTTTCACTTTTAGGAATCTTAATAGGATTTCCTTGAGCACATATAATTCTATCATACTCTGGTGCTGGTGCATTATTTTCAGTAATTACAGATATTATGGCATTTTTTACCATATTTTCTTCACCTGGATTTACATCAAAATTATAAGAAAAAATCTTTTGATTCTCCTGAATCCATATTATATCTATATTTAAATCTTTAATTATCCAATTCTCATTTCTATAAGCTGTATAAATAAACTTAAAATAATCCTTTATTTCCTGCTCCTGATCTTTGTATGATTCAGGTACTAATAACACCCTATTTGTATTTTCTTCAGAAACATGAATAACATCACCATTAACATCAACTATATTATGTATATTTAAATAATTTGGATTTACAGTTACATTCTCTTTTTTATATCTCTCATTTGAAGAGTTATTTTGAGCATATAATGAAGAATACCTTGAAAAATCAGCATAAATTGCACCCTTCTTATTTATTTCTTCATATATTTCTTTATTAGCTAAAAGATATTTTTCACTAGTTTGTATTTCCATTGAAATATTACTTTCAGAAACTATAACATAATTACCTGCCCTATCCCATTCTTCACACTTATTTATATAATAATTATCTAGCTGTTTGTAATCATTAATTAAGTTTACACCCATAACATTAATTAAAATTAATAAAATTGTCTTTATTACTATATTAAAAATAAAAATATCTCTAGTACTTCTATTATTTTTAATCATATTAGATACACTCATTGGGATAATATATATGTATGGAAATGATGAAACAATTAATATTATGATAATTTGCTTTATAAAAGTTAGGATTATTGATTTAAAAAAATCAATAATATATATATTAAAGTCTCTAATAAAAATAATGCTTAAAAAGGTTAAAACCATTAAAATACTTATAATCTGAAGCTTCAATATTTCTTTAATATTTAATAAATAAATATCTTTAATTGAATATCCCGATAGCCTTTGAATTCCAATAGTTTTATATGATCTTAATATTTCGTATAACACTAATAACATAATAAGAAGATATCCTATAAAATTTATCCAAATAGTATTATTAGAAAAATAGTTTGAACTAATAATATCTTTTTGTACAATTTCTAAATCTTTTGAAAAATTGAATTCATCTTTTAGTTGTGATAGTACATTCTTTATATTTCCATCTTGAACTTGAATAATACAATAACCATTAAAACTTAAATTTTGATTACTGCACATAGAGCGTAATGTTCTAATTTCAAATTTATTATCCCTATTAAATACTGCTATTGTTCCAATTTGATTTTCATCTTTCATATTACATGATGATAAAAATTTTTCTGTATCCATATCCTCTAAATCAATAAAACTACCCTTTGATAAACTGTAATTATTAAAGTAGCTTAAATCAGTCATATATACATACTTAACAGTTTTATCTTCCTCTTCTCTTATATAAAAAATATTAGCTTTATTTTCATCTAAAACAGTTTTTAATTTATTATATACTTCTTCTTTTGAAATAGTTATATTGTCTAAAGGAAGAAATACTTCATAACTATTATTCAAATTATTTTCTACATTATAATACCTTGATGTTTCTTCCCTACTTTTTTCATGGTAAATTGTAAAAAAAGAAAAACCATATATTATTATAAATAACACTGCCAATAACTTCTTCAATTTATCACTCCTCTGTTACTGAACAAAGTGGCTGACGCCACGCTTTTCAGCGCAGGAAGCAACTTTGTCAGCCATGCAAAAGGTTCTAAAAGCAAAATAATTTCCTATTTAAATATAATTTAATTATTTTGCTTTTCGGTTCTTTTGCGGCACTACAATTTTTTTCTTTTTAACGTATTGAAGGACTTACATATCAGAAAGCATGTAATAATCAGTGCTGGCTGTCAAAAAAATTTTATACTTTCCTATACGTTAAAAAAAGAAAGGGTAATTCCCTTTCCTTTTTACTAATAAGTTCCCCAGTCTCTCTTATCTCTTGATCCTTTATATATTGTAGGCGAATGAGAACAAGCAGTTTCTCCTGGAGATGCATTAGCTCTTCCATTTGTTCTTTCATTTAAATACGCAATTGCATAATGATTATATTGATCATGATCATAATAGCAATACGAAAATACCCATGGATCCCCTGATGTTCCAAATGTAACATATCCATGTCCATTATCAGTTTTCATAGAAAATGCCATTGCTGATATACACGTAGTTGTAATTAATACTACACCAATAAAAAAACCTACAATTTACTTTTGATTTTCATTACTTCAACCCCTTTTTATTTCCTTTCTTGATTATTATACTTTTTTACAATATAAGTTAATTATGTTTTTATGTGTTTGTATTAAAATAAATATTCTTTGTTTGTTTAATCTGTAATATTACATTTACTTTTAGGCTGTGTTATTAATAAAAATGTACAAAGATATCTTTGTAAACCTATAAAATCGAGTAGGTAAACCTCAGAAATAATTTTCTGAGGTTTTTCCTCTCACAGAACCGTGCATGCGGGCCTCGCACACGGCTCTTGATAAATCTCCATTATTCTTTATAATAATGCAAAACTGCGGTTTCTACCTTAGACATGTCAAATAGTTTAATATCGTCAAACCATTTATTAGGAACCGCCATGCACACAAGCGGACTTAATGAGTTTCTCCATCTTGTCATGGATATTTTCTTAAAAGCTCCCTTGTATCCTCGTCTTCTTAGAGTTTTATGAAGTGATTTATAACTTTTCCATTCTTTCATTTGCTTCATTCGAAGCCTTCGATGAATCCATTTCATTAGGTTTTCAAACACCCTCTTACAGTTAGCAATTCTGAAATAATTGCACCAGCCTCTGATAACTTGATTAAGTCTGTAAACTAAATATTCAACGTTGTATCCTGAGTTTCTAGGTGTAAGTTTTCTGACTTTCTCCTTAAACTTCTTGATTCTTTTTGGATGTATAGAAATATATTTTTCCTTGATAATAAATCCATCTAATATTCCACTT
This sequence comes from uncultured Clostridium sp., assembly GCA_934746785.1. Taxonomy (GTDB): domain Bacteria; phylum Bacillota; class Clostridia; order Clostridiales; family Clostridiaceae; genus Clostridium. The sequence goes on from CAKVFO010000178.1 coordinate 5,860, forward strand.
TCAAGAAAGTTTCTTATCAGTTTTAACACTTTTCCATCACTGATTTTCTCATTGACTGAATCAATTATCATATCATGATTTAGTGTATCAAAGCATTTGGAGAAATCCATATCAACCACATATTGTAATCCCCAATGATTTGCAAAGCTTTCTGCTTTCGCCACTGCCATTTGGCAGGAACGATTTGGTCTATATCCATAACTTGATGGATGAAAAGTCTTTTCAAATATAGGTTCAATAATATTTCTTACAGCCTGT
>CAKVFO010000179.1 GCA_934746785.1 uncultured Clostridium sp.
ACAGACGAGTATTAAGTGTTTATAGTTTTTTAGTTCATAAGCATGACTTTGTTTATAAGGTACTCCTTGGGGACACATAAGAATTACTAGAGAATCAGGTGTTTTATAATGCTCTATTGCAGAAACTAAGGGCTCACATCTTAAAACCATCCCGGCTCCTCCACCATAAGGCGTATCATCAACTTGATTATGATTTAACTTAGAAAAATCTCTAAAATTAACAATGTTTATTGTAACTAATTCTTTTTTAATAGCCCGTTTAATAATAGATTCTTCTAAAAAACCATCAAACATATGGGGAAAAAGTGTTAAAATATCAATTTTCATACCATCAGATCCTTTGCGTGTTCGGTAATTATCAATGCTTCATTTTGTTTAACTTCTTTTACATAGTAGGTATTTAAAGGAATATAGAAATTCTTACTACCCTTAACATAAAGAAGAATTCCACCTTTATTATACATAATATCTTTGACAATGCCTAGTGTTTTTTCCTCTTCTATTACTTTAAAGCCTTTCAAAGAACTTACTAAGTACTCACCTTCTTTTAAGTTTAAATCCGACTCATCAATATATAGATTAACATTGCGAAAATCCTCAACTAAATTAATATCATTTAGGTTATCTAATTTAATTAAATAATAATTTTTCCCATTTTTTACACTAGTTATATGATGAAGGGTATCATTAATATAAATAGGAAAGTTAACTTTTAAAAATTTATCTGTTTCATAAATAGAAGGATAGAACTTGATATCTCCTTTTAGGCCATGGGTCATGGTTGTATAACCGACTAATACTTTATTCATGGTTATCACACTCATACATTATGATACTAGCACTAACACCAGCATTTAATGATTCACATTTATCACTCATAGGAATTTTAATAAAAGTATCACAAAAATCTTTACTAACACCCATACCACTACCTTCACTACCAATTACAATACCATAATTACTATTTAAAGATAAATTTCTTATATTAACACCCATACGCACATCCGTACCAATTATCTGATAGTCTTTTTTTAAAGTTGGTAAATATTCACTTAAATTTTTTCTTATCGCATTAACATGAAAAAGCATTCCTTCGGTACTTCTAATAACTTTAGGATTATATAAATCAACAGAATTATCACTTATTATTATATTCGGCATAGAAAAAGCAACCGCGCTCCGAATAATAGTTCCTAAGTTACCAGGATCTTGTACTTTATCACATAATAAATAGAATTTACCTTCTAAAGCCATATCTATTTTTTTCATTTTCACAACAGCAACAATACCCTGTGGTTTTTCTGTAGAGCATAATTCTCTCAATAGATTATCATTTAATCCATATATCTTAGTATCATTTTTATATTCTTTTAAATACTCATCTATTCTTTTTTCTTCTTCATTATTAATAAATATATATTCAACTTCAAGATTTGCTTTAAAGGCTTCTTGAATAAGTCTAAAACCTTCTATTATATATTTAGAACTTTTATTTCTGCCTTTTCTTTCTTTAAGTTTCTTCGTTTCTTTATATAAATTATTTTCTTTACTTTCTATATAAATCAAATAATCACCTCTATTTTTTTTCTTTTGCCAGTTCACCTTCAAGCTTTTCTAAGTTTTTATCTTCACCTATAGCTATAAGTATATCATTCTCAGCAATTTTTGAATCCGGTGATGGTGACACATTTATTTTCTTATTTGCTTTAATGCCAATAATATTTATTCCATATTTTCTTCTAACATCTAACTCTCTCAAAGTCTTTCCGACCCATTTTTCTAAAGCTTCTATTTCCATTATACTGTAATCTGAAGTCAGCTCTATATAATCTAATATGTTAGATGATACTATATTATGAGCCACTCGAATTCCCATATCTTTTTCTGGAAGTATAACTTTATCTGCTCCCGTTCTATATAATACCTTAGCATGTAATTCATTATTCCCTTTAGCAACTATATAATTAACTCCTGCCTCTTTAATTAATAATGTTGCCAAAATACTTGATTGAATATTTCCTCCAATAGCTACTACTGCTACATCAAAGTTTCTTATTCCCAAATTAGCCAAAGCTGTTTCATCCGTAGCATCCATAACAACTGAATGAGTAACATAATCTGATATTTCTTGAACAACTTCTGGATCTTTATCAATTGCCAAAACATCATTTCCTGTTTCATATAAAGTTCTTGCTACTGATGATCCAAATCTTCCAAGTCCTATTACTGCATATTGTCTTTTCGCCATTTCAACACACCTCTATCCTATTAATATCTTACATTCTGGATAACTGAATCCTCTTTTATTTTGTCTATGCCTTAATGCAAGCAATACTGTTAAAGGGCCAACTCTACCACAATACATTGTAATTATTAATACAAGTTTTCCCATTATAGATATACCTTGTGTAATTCCTAGAGTTAATCCTGCTGTTCCAAAAGCAGATGTAGCTTCAAAAAACAAATCAATAAATGGAATACCATACTCTGTAATTGATAATATCATCGTAACTACAATAACCAAACTCATTCCAAGCATTAGAATAGCAAAAGATTTATAAACTAAACCTTTAGGAATCTTTCTTTTAAAAGCTTCTGTATCTTCTCTTCCTCGTATTACACTTATCAATGTAAAGACAGCGATTCCAAAAGTAGTGGTCTTAAGCCCGCCTGCTGTCGAACCAGGTGATCCTCCAATAAACATTAAGAAAATAACTAAAAATATACTTGCCGTAGTCATCTTATCTAAAGCTATACTATTAAATCCAGCCGTTCTTGGTGATACAGCTGTAAAAATTGAATTGATTATTTTATCTTTTAACCCCATATCAGCCATAGTATTTACATTTTTATATTCTAATAAAAAAATAAACACACTCCCAACGACTACCAAGCAGGTGCTTATAGCCAATACAACTTTAGAATGTACTGATATTTTTTTTACATATCTATAATTCCAAAGTTCTAAAATAACAGTAAACCCTATTCCTCCAATAATTATAAGCATAGATAATGTTAATAATATTACGGCATTGTCATTACAGGATACAACACTTCCAAAGTTACCCATAAGATCAAATCCTGCATTACAAAAAGCTGAAATTGAATGAAATAAACTATAAGCTATTCCTTTCAAATATCCAAACCTAGGTATAAATTGCGTAGAGAGAATTACTGCCCCTAAAAATTCAGCTACAAAAGTAAAACTTATAACATATTTGACCATCTTTACCAACCCCTGAATATTTAACGTATTCATTGACTCCTGAACATATAATCTATCTTTTAATGTTATCTTCTTACCTAATAAAGCAGCTATAAATACAGTTATAGACATAAATCCAAGACCACCTATCTGTATTAGTAAAATTATTATAAACTGTCCGAAACTACTCCAATAAGTTCCTGTATCCACAGCAACAAGCCCTGTTACACAGACTGCTGATGTTGATGTAAATAAAGAATCTAAAAAATTTGTATAATGCCCCTCTCTTGACGATATAGGAAGACTTAATATCATAGCACCAATTATAATAAGCAGTAAAAATCCAATAGCTAGTATTTGAACTCCATTTAAGCTCTTTTTTATTTTTTTATTTTTATTCACCATATAATCACTCCAAAATAGTATTAGACACTATTATTATAATCATTTTTTCAATATATAAAAATAAAATGCGACTAAAAAGTCGCATTTTTATATATATAAATTAAGCGTTAACGTGTTTCTTAGCTACTTCTACTAAATCAGAGAATGCCTTAGGATCGTTGATAGCTATTTCTGATAACATTTTTCTGTTTATGTCAATTCCAGCTAACTTCATTCCATTCATGAATTTTGAATATGAAAGACCATTCATTCTTGTAGCAGCATTTATTCTTGCTATCCAAAGTCTTCTATAATCTCTTTTCTTTAATCTTCTTCCAACATAAGCATTTCTTAATGCTCTGATTACTGATTCGTTAGCAGTCTTGAATAATCTGCTCTTTCCACCGTAGTAACCTTTAGCAAGCTTTAATACTTTTTTATGATTCTTACGAGAATTAACCGCTCTTTTTACTCTTGCCATTCTTTAAACCTCCTGTACCGTCTCTTATAGATATGGTAATAATTTCTTCATTGCTTTTTCTTGAGTAGTTGAAACTAAAGCAGATTTTCTAAGATTTCTTTTTCTCTTAGAACTCTTCTTAGTTAATATATGGCTTTTGAAAGCCTTTGCTCTTTTTAATTTTCCTGTTCCTGTCTTTCTGAATCTTTTTGCTGCACCTCTATGAGTTTTCATTTTTGGCATTGCTAAATTCCTCCTCTCAGTTTATGCCTTCTTTGGGCCTAAAATCATTGTCATATTTCTTCCTTCTCTTTTTGCTGGTTTCTCTATTACACATACATCTTCCAACTTAGTAGAGAATTTTTCTAAGATTCTAAGTCCTAAGTGACCAAGTTCCATTTCTCTTCCTCTAAATCTGACAGTGATCTTTACTTTGTCTCCATCTAATAAGAACTTTCTTGCATTTTTAGCTTTAATATCGATGTCATGTTCTTCTATTGTAAGACTTACTCTTACTTCTTTAACATTAACAACTTTTTGCTTCTTCTTAGCTTCCTTTTCCTTTTTAGATTGCTCATATATGAACTTACCTAAATCCATAATTTTGCAAACTGGTGGCTTAGCTCCAGGTGATATCATAACTAAATCTAAATCTGCTTCTTCCGCTTGAATCAATGCATCTTTAGTAGCCATTACACCTAACTGACTTCCGTCATTAGCTATAACTCTTATTTCTTTTTCTCTTATATCTTCATTAACTATATAATTTTTATTAATAGTTTTCACCTCCGAAAAATAAAAGCAATATTCTTATATAATAAAAAAACGGCAGTAAACTGCCGTCTTATATTATCAAACAAAATCATTGCGATAAATAACCACACTAGCTGCTAAAGAATGCGCTGTTAGGTGAGAAACGGCTGTTTCTTCTTTACAAAATTCATTTTATCATCATTTTTTTTTCATGTCAACACTTTTTTCGCACTCTTTTTCATCTTTGCAAATTCGGACTCTATCTCCAAATACATTTACTATTGTATCAATAAATTCTTTATTATCACATCTATCTATTCCATATATATTGATACACTTAGGTGCATTTGTGATTAGCCCGCTTATTATAATATCTTCAACATTTGCATCGATTCCAAACTTACATTCTGATAAATCTTTTAAAAAAGCTGTAAATATATCTTCATCATATCCATCAGTTATCTTATATTTTCCTCTTTCAAGTATATATATATTTACCTTTTCAATTTTGCTTTCTTGTATATCAACAAAATATTTTAATAGCTTTATAAACTCCTTATATTCTTTTTCTACCATATACCCTTCTACAACTTTTTCAATGATATCTTCTATATCTTCTCTTAATTCTCTCATTCTAAAAGTTATAAAACCATTTATATTAATTTCTTTATTTTCTTCTATACATACTTGAATTTTTTCTAATATACTATTTATTTTATTATTACAATATATGAATATATCATCTTTAGGTTTATTTCTTTTCAATAATACATCCATTATATCTTCTTCTACTTCTAGAATTTCATCATGTTTTAAAAAGAAATATGTTTCTGTTAAGAACTGAAACAATTCTTTTTCTTTATATTTAGCTATGACTATTTCATACAAAACATTACTAATATATATATTAATTCTATTAAATGTTTTTTCATCACAGCTTTCATCATCACATATTAACTTAACAATATGAGTAATACCTTCTTGACTTTCAACTACGCCAATTACTATATTTTTTTGTTTTAGAAATTCCTTTAATTCTTGTAGTTCTTTGACAAAGTCCAAATCACCACAATAAGCCAATTCTTGAACAAGCATGGGGTTCACTCCCTTCCTACTAATAGTATGTATTAAAATTTTAACTATATACAAAATTTATTTTCTTAATTCTTCCCTTGATTTTCTCATTCTTTAATAGTATTTTTATATTAAAAACTTAAGAGGTGTTTTTATGATTTGTTTTGTTGATTAT
>CAKVFO010000180.1 GCA_934746785.1 uncultured Clostridium sp.
TTATAAATTAAAATAAGTGTAGATGTATAAATCATATTTCTATGATCTTTCATCTACACTTATACAGTACCAAAAAGGGACATCGAACTTTTTAGTTCGATATCCCTTCTTACTATTCATCCCACTTCTTAGATCTTTCAACTGCCTTATGCCACTTCTTAAATAATTCTTCTTTTTTTCCTTCATCTAAACTTGGCATATATCTCTTACTTATACACCACTTCTCTGAAATTTCTTCTTTAGACTTCCAGAATCCCACTGCAAGCCCTGCTAAATATGCTGCTCCTAATGCTGTTGTTTCTGTAATTATAGGCTTTTCAACCTGACATCCTGTTATATCTGATTGGAATTGCATTAAAAAATCATTTCTACTTGCTCCTCCATCTACTTTTATTACTGATAATTCACATCCTACTTCCTGCTGCATAGCATCAATAATATCCCTACTTTGATAAGCTATTGATTCTAAAGAAGCTCTAATTATATGATTTTTATTTGCTCCTCTTGTAAGTCCAAATATAGCTCCCCTAGCATACATATCCCAGTGAGGTGCTCCAAGTCCAGCAAATGCTGGAACTACATAGACTCCTCCATTATCTTCAACCTTTTTTGCAAAATATTCAGTATCAGCCGCATTATCTATAAGCTGCATTTCATCTCTTAACCATTGAATAATTGCTCCACCAACAAAGACTGAACCTTCTAATGCATATTGAACTTCATTATTTATTCCTACAGCTATAGTTGTCACAAGTCCATGTTTACTTTTAATAAGTTCACTACCAGTATTCATAAGCAAGAAGCATCCTGTTCCATAAGTATTTTTTACACTTCCTTTTGTAAAACATGCCTGACCAAACAATGCACATTGCTGATCTCCTGCTATACCAGCTATAGGAACTTTCACTCCATCTTCACCTCCAAGGTTGGTATAGCCATAAACCTCAGAAGAATTTCTCACTTCAGGAAGCATAGATTTAGGAATGCCTAGTTTTCTTAAGATATTTTCATCCCATTTTAATTCTCTAATATTATAGAGCATAGTTCTAGATGCATTAGTATAATCCGTAACATGAACTCTTCCATTAGTAAGTTTCCATACAAGCCATGTATCTACTGTTCCAAAAAGAAGTTCCCCTCTTTCAGCCTTTTCTCTAGCACCATCAACATTATCTAAAATCCACTTTATTTTAGTTGCTGAAAAGTAAGCATCTAATAATAGACCTGTATTTTCCTTTACATACCTTGCAAAGTCTTCATTTCTTTTTAACTCTTCAACTATCTCAGCTGTTCTTCTACACTGCCATACAATAGCATTATATATAGGCTCACCAGTATTTTTATCCCAAACTATAGTTGTTTCTCTTTGATTAGTTATACCAATGGCCGCAATCTCGCTCTGATGAATATCTGCTTTAGCCATAACCTCTTGAAGCACACCATATTGACTTGACCATATCTCACGTGGATTATGTTCAACCCAACCCTGCTTTGGATAGATTTGAGTAAATTCTTTCTGACAAATATCTATAATATTTTGATCGTTATCAAATATAACTGCTCTTGAACTTGTTGTTCCTTGATCTAAAGCTATTATATATTTTTTCATTAAAAACACCTCTTGCACTAAACTCTTAAGTATCCTGTGCCCGACTCTTATTTTCTATACAAATAATAATACTATAATCTACACTTACCGTTTCTAGGACCGTCTAGAGCATAAGATACATATGATGCTCTATAATTTTGAGTTATTTCTGAAATTTCCATTTCTCCATCAATGTATGGCTTGTACATGTCATATCCATCTTCTGCTTCGCATCCTATATCATCATAACCTAAAGAATCTCTTACTATTTTTTCTCTTTGTTCTTTTGTTGTATTTTTTATTAAAAACTTTTCCATAATTTCCTCCACATTATAAATCTTTTATATCTGAAATTAATTTTTCAACATCCTCTTCTTTTGTTGCCCAACTTGTACAAAAACGTACTGCACTATTTTCTTCATCAACCTTTTCCCAGAATGTGAAAGAATATTTTTCTTTTAATACTCTTAGCTTATCATTAGGTATTATAGGAAACTGTTGATTAGTAATAGATTCAATAAAAAAGGAATAGCCTTTTTCTTCAAAAGCTTTCTTTATTTTTAATGCAAGTTTATTTGCATGTTCTGAAATCTCTAAGTATAAATCATCTTCTAATAAACATTTGAATTGAATTCCTAGAAGTCTTCCTTTTGCAAGAAGCCCTCCATTTTGCTTAATTAAATATCTGAAGTCTCTTTTTAAACTATTATTAGTTATAACAACTGCTTCTCCAAATAATGCTCCTACCTTTGTTCCTCCTATATAGAATACATCACAAAGTCTAGCTATATCTTCTAAAGTCAAGTCACTTCCTTCAGCTGTTAGTCCATATCCCAATCTAGCGCCATCTAAAAATAAAGGAAGATTCAATTCCTTACATACATCACTTAACTCTTCTAATTCCTTTTTAGTATAAAGAGTTCCAACCTCTGTTGGATGTGATATATACACCATTCCTGGTTGTACACAATGTTCTGCCACATCATCATTAAAATGGAAATCATAAGATTCTTTAACTTGAGATGCTGTGATTTTACCTTCTGTACTCTTAAGCATCATTACCTTATGACCAGTACTTTCTATAGCACCAGTTTCATGAACATTTATATGGCCGCTATCTGCACATAACACTCCTTGATGTGGACGTAGTATTGATGCAATTACTGTTTTATTAGCTTGAGTTCCACCCACTAAAAAATGTACATCTGCATTTTTTACCTTACATTTACTCTTTATTATTTCACGTGCTTTTTCACAATATATATCTTTTCCATACCCTGGCGTTTCTTCAAAGTTCGTTTTAGTTAAAGCTTCTAAAATTTTAGGATGAGCTCCTTCTAAATAATCACATTCAAATCTTATCATATATGTTCTCCTCTTTTGTTTATAAGTTTATGAATTTATTTATTATATAATTTTATACCTTTTTCTTTCTTATTTCCATCTCAAAAATCCACAAAAGTATCACTAATAATAGATATTAAATATAATATACTGATAAATAACTAGGAGTAAAATATAAAATGCAAATTGGTGATGTAGTATATATTGAAAAATTTACTGAACATGTTAAATTTATTATTAAAGAAATTTCTCACTCTACAGCTATAATATCTGCTATAAATTATAGATTAATATTAGATGTGCCTTTAACCGATGTAAAATATATATCTTCATCAAAATTAAATAAAGATATATTAGATGCGAACTGCAATAACCTTACTCCTCATATAATAATAAATAATCTATCCCTTCCTAAAATTCTTCATATAGACAGTGAAAAAATATATTTAAATGATTCTTTAAATCAATATAAAGCTATGGGAGTTAATGTTTTTGGATTTAGTATTAAAGAAAGTAAACAGCCCTCTTTAATTTCATGTCTATTAAATAAATTTAATCCTAATATTCTTGTAATTACTGGACATGATTCTTTATATCAAAATAAAAAATCATCTAAAAATCTAGATGATTATAGAAATTCAAAGTACTTTATTGAATCAGTTAAAATTGCCCGCATGTACAATTCTAATTTTAACGATCTTGTTATTATTGCTGGAGGCTGCAAATCTTTTCATGAAGGATTATTAAATGCTGGTGCTAACTTTGCAAGTTCCCCTAAAAGAATTTTAATTAATGTTTTAGATCCGGTTAACATTGCCTGCTTAATTGCAAAAACGCCTTCTAATCAATATTTAGATATAAATTACTTATATAAAACTTTAAAACTAGACATGGGAAGTTTTGATGGTATCCAGACTCAGGGTCAAAAAAGAATTAAGTAAGTGATAAACTATTTATTATCACTTCTCAATTCTTTTTTCTTTTAAGCTAGTATTTCCACGTAGACACACAAATATATTGCACTTGCAATGAGCATGAATAATGCAAAAGGTATTGAAAAAGTTATATACTCTTTTACACTATTAATTTTCCTTATCCTTACCTTTTCACTCTCCTCTATTTCATCACGTATATGAGGCATTTTTAAAAACTCATTAGTTTGACTTAATAGTATCGGACCTCCTGTAGCTGACCATGGAAACATACTGCTTCCTGATAATATACCTAATGCCAATGCTGTATATACAAGTTTGAATGGTACAAACACAGTAAGTGCCGCACAAATTGGCAATAATGTTGCTGTTGCTGGCCCAGCTGAAAGAAATGTTGATATTAAAAATGATAAAAATAATACTGATAAAACTATTAAATATGGGTTATTATCTGTACAATTCATGATATATTTAGCTGCTTCTTCTAAAATTCCGCTGCTTTGTAAAACACCTGCTATTATAAATAGTGCTATAAAAAAAGATATTGAATCCATAATGTGAAGATCATTTAAAGCATCTATAGCTTTCTTTCTATCTGTAAATAATAGCAGTCCTCCAAATATCAATGATATATATGCTATTGATATATCATAAAAAGGAGCAATGCTTATACCTACTATATATAGTAAGAATAATATTAATGGAAGTATTGAACCCTTCCAATCCACATATGGTTTTACCTTAAATGGCATTTCCCTCTTTTTTATCCTAGTCTTTTTATACCATAATAATGTATAAAAACATAAAGCTAATGAAAATACAAGACATGGTACAAATAACTTATTCATAAAGTCTATTAATGTAAAATCAGTATACAAAGTAATAATAACAGCTGGTGTATCAGCCCAAGGAAGAGCTGCTCCCCCTATATTAGAACCTATTACTATACTTACTAAAAGAGGTATAACAGGAAGATGATATTCTACAGCAAAATATAGCGCCATATAGGTAAATAACAAGACAACAGTTAAATTATTCATAAACATAGATACAAAGTACATCATAAAAGGAACTGTAATCATAATTATAACTTTGCTCTCTCTAGACAATCCTATATATCTATAACCTATATAATTTATTAAACCTAATCTTTCAAAATTATCACTAAATAACGTCAAAACAATTAATAATATGATTATTTCACTAGGGAAATTAGAGAATGCCATATTTACATCAAAGCTTTCAGTTAATACACCTATTATTAAAAGCACACCTGACCCTATAAGTGCTATAGATGTCTTATGCTCTGAAATAATAATCATACCAATATAAATTATTGATGTTATTAAAAACAAGTAAAGCATAGTTTCCTCCCCCAACAATTTAATATTAGAATGTGATTTCTCTACATAATATTTTATTACTTAAAAGCCTAAAAAGTTCCTTAATATTTTAGAAAATATTGTAACTCATTATTCATTCTTTGAATAATTTAAAGTATATAGTAAATTTCAGAAAACTTAGGAGGAAAAAGAAATGACTAAACCAATTATAAAATCAAATACAGGCAGCGTAGGTCCTTTAGCAGTTTCAACTTCTACTGATTTAAATCGCGATTTACCAATAACTAGCGTAACTATTGAAACTAAAGATTTAAAAGACGTTGATGCATTATTAAACTTTACTTGCCAAATCAATCTTCCTGAAGGAGCTAACGTTAATTTAATATTCATTATCAAGAAATACGTTGATAAGGGATGTGAACAAGTTATAGGCAGTTCTTATATTTATACAGCAGTTGCAGCTAATACTCAAGCTGAATCATTTAGTTTCCAATTTGTAGACAAAGACATTAACCCTGGAAAACACACTTATTCAGTTCAACTTGCTAAGAACTCTATAATTAGTGGAACTGCTGGTGTTACAGTTACTAATGGTACTTTAAGCCTTATAGCTATAGCTGAAGAAAAATAGAAATTTAAAAATAATTTGATAGTATGCTGTTTCTTATTTAGAAATGGCATACTATATTAAAATAAACGAATATGAGGAGAAAAAAATGACTAGAGAAATTATGTTATCTAATTCAGGATCAGCAGGTCCACTACCAGGTTCAGTAATTGGACGTGATATGCCAATAACTAGCGTAACAGTAGAGA
>CAKVFO010000181.1 GCA_934746785.1 uncultured Clostridium sp.
ATACAAGACTATAAAAGAGCTATTGACTATTATAAAAAAGCAATAGAAACTAAAGATAATGAAGCTTGTTCCTATTACAATTCCGGTGTATGCTTCATTAAGTTAAAGGAATATGATAACGCTATAGCTATGATAAAAAAAGCTTTACTACTACATAGAGAAAGTAAATACTATTTTAATCTTGGCTACTGTTATGCTATGAAAGAAAATACAAATAAAGCCCTTATTAATTTTAATCTTGCATGGGCACTCAATAATGAAGATACAGATTGCGAAAAGGCCATAAAGCTGATAACTTCTCGATTAAATAAAAAATAAAAAAACAAAGTGGCTGACGCCACGCTTTTCAGCGCAGGAAGCCACTTTGTCACAGCCTGTCAAAAGGTTCTAAAAGCAAAATAATTTCCTATACGTTAATAAAAAGATATCTGTTACATCTTTTATGTAACAGATACCTTTTTAATATCATTTAAAATTTACAAATGTAAAACTTTAAAATTCACCTGCTATACTTTCTGTTTTATATTGAACTTCAAATTTATTACTATCAAAATAGTCTCCTGCCACATAAAAAGTTGTATCTAAATTTACCCATCTATTTTCTTTACTTAAATACACTTGATTCCATGAATGGCTCACATATTCTTGTCCATTATATGCTTTTCCAACTATAATTCTTGTTTTTAACCCAACAGACTTAGCCATAGCTGTATAAAGACATGCATAATCTAAGCAGATACCTTTCCTAGTTCTAAATGCAACTATAGCCCCACTTTCAAGATCTTTACCTTCATTTAATATAAGTTCTGCTTTTTTATCATCATAGGATATATTACTTCCTATCCAGGTATATATTGTTTTAGCCTTAGCTTTTTCAGACTTTTCTCCCTTTACTAATTCCTTAGCTTTTAAATCAATTTCATCATTTGATTTTATTCCATCTTCTATAGTTATTCCATTGTAATAAATTACTTTATTTGCAGCAACCTTTTCATGTATTCCATTTGATATAGTTACTACCTGACTTTTATCAACTATATCTACCACTTTCATATATACACTATTATTATTAAATAATCCAATACTCTTATCAGATGAAACCAGCATATTATATATAGATATAGACATAAATGCTAATATTATAAATATGAATCCTCTAATAACTCCAAATATAATTGAAAATATACATAAAATAAATCTATTTTTTTTACTTTCTAATAAATTGCTAAAAAAAATTTTATTTAATAAGCTTAACGTGCCTTGAATTAAAAGCTTTATTACAATAAAAATAACACCTAATACAAGAATATTTATTATTCCACTATTACTTACCTTTGGTGAAAAAAACCTTTTTAATAATAGAGTTATTTTAGGATCTATACTTTCATATGTTAACACAACTATAAAAAAAGTAATTATCGTTGAAATTCTTGAAAATATAGGATCTACGGCTTCATTTAAGTCTCTATTTTTAAGTACACTTCTCATTGTGGAAATTATACTTACTAAAATTATGCTTAAAATCAATAAAGATTGAACATCCACTTTATACACCTCTAATCTATTTCCTCCATATCTAATACTTCATTAACTACTTCCTTAGATATAGAGTAATTATACCCCCTGCCTACAAGATATCTGCATAACTTATTCCATAACTTAAATTTATCTTTTTCAGTCTTTGAAATTAATTTATACTTTTTCTTAGCCATTTCAATAGCTACAGCTTTTTCATTATCAAACTCAATATCATTTATAAATTCATCAATTATCTCAGCAGATATCCCTTTTCTAATTAAAGAATACTTTATTTTTTGTTTTCCCTGATTGGAGATTCTGTCTTTTATATACATTTTAGTATAACTTTTGTCATTAATAAAATTATATTCCTTAAGAAAACTAATTACAATCTCTATACTTTTAGAATCATATCCTTTTTCCGCTAACTTATTTATCATTTCACTTTCAGTTTTATAACTTCTTTCAATAATCCTAAGAGCAGTTTCTTTACATTTTGAAAGATTTTCTTTTTCAGCTATTCTTAAAAGTTTATCTTCATTAACTTCTGAATTAACCCTTAAGTTTTCTTTATATACAAGCTCACTATATGCTGAGAAAGCATAATCATTGTCAATATAAACATTAACTCTATCTTTATTTCTCTTTTGAACCTCTATTTTAGTTATCTTTCCCAATCTGCTATTACTCCTTTAATCTCTTTAATATATGAATTGTAGGCTTATTTAAAACTTCTTTAGCTACTTCATATATTCTATCCTTATCTATATTATTTAAACTTTCCATATCTGTTACAAATTCAAAAATATCCTCCCCTTCAAGTTCTTGATGAAGAATATAATTACATAACTCTGCTGAATCTTCTAATGTAGATATAACTGCTGTTTTATAAACTTTCTTCATTATATTAAGATCCTTTTCACCTATAACTATACTTTTATTTATAACTTTTTCTAAAGTTTCATCAATAGCTTCTATTGTTTTTTGAACATCTTCTTCTGCAACAGCAGTATAAATATATAAAGTTTTTATATTTTTTGTCATATCTAACTGAGTATATATATCATAAGCTAACCCTCTATTTTCTCTTACTTCTCTAAATAATAAAGAATTGGCGCTTTCCCCTAATCTATGAGTAAGTATTCTCAAAGGAAGTTCATCTTCTTTTGCAATATCATGAAATGTATATAAATATACGATTGTACTTTGTTCCATATCCTTCTTATAACTTGTTTTAGTAACAAAAGCATTTTTTTCTTTAATAACTTCTTGCCCTAATATCTTTTCACCAGACCAATCACAGAAATGTTTCTCTACTAAAGCTCTAGCATCTTCATGTTCTAAAGAAGATACCATCGTAATCAATGAATTTTTAGGTGTATAAAATTTGTTATAATATTTAATAATATCATCTCTTGTAAATCTTTTCACCTCTTCTTCAATACCTGTAACATCAATTCTCAAAGGACTATTTTCAAAGGCAAGTTCATTAACTTTTCTAAAACTTAAATCTTCAATATCATCTTTGCTTGTCCTTATTTCAGCTAAAATTACTCCTCTTTCCTTTTCTATCTCTTCTTCTGGAAAATTTGATGATGTAATCATATCACCTAAAAGCTCTACAGCATTCTCAAATTCTTCACTTAAACAGCTTATTGTATAAACCGTATCATTATATTCTGTATATGCATTATATTCTCCACCTAAAGCTTCAAGTTCATAATTTAATTCTTCATTTCCTCTTTTATCTGTTCCTTTAAAAAGCATATGTTCAATAAAATGACTTAAACCTTTTTCCTTTAAACTTTCATTTATCGCTCCTACTTTAAGTCCTATATTTATAGATGATATTAATGTTTCCTTTTTTATAGTTAATATTTCTAAACCGTTATTTAGTATATGTTTCTTTACATCAAAATTAAACTTTATCATTAAAACTCTCCTTTTTTCTTATAGCAACTTTTAATATAATCTTTTTTAATGAATATTACAATAATAATATTCTATATATTATGTTTTATATCCTCTTAACTTTATAATATAATGTAGCTATAGTATATAAATTTTATTTTGTGGAGTGATTGGCTATGAAAAAAAATATTTTAATTGTTGAAGATGAATTTAGAATACGATTTTTACTAAGAGATTATTTTAACACCGAAGAATTTAATGTATTTGAAGCTGAAAATGGTGCTGAAGCTTTAGATATGTTTAAAGATAATAAAATTGATTTAATTATTCTTGATATTATGATGCCTGTTATGGATGGCTTAACTACCTTAGAAAAAATACGTGAAGTATCTACTTTACCTGTAATTTTACTTACAGCTAAGGGACAAGAAGAAGATAAGCTACAAGGATATGACTTTGGTGCTGATGATTATGTAACTAAACCTTTTAGTCCTAAAGTATTAGTTGCAAAAGTAAAGGCATTATTAAAACGTACTAGAAATGATGTAGATTCAAGCACTCAAGATCATGGAGGAATTTCAATTAATAAGTTATCCCGTGAAGTTAAAGTAAATGAAACTATTCTTTCTTTATCTCCTAAAGAATATGAACTTCTTATCTATCTTATAGATAATGAATCTATAGCTCTATCAAGAGATAATATATTAGATAATGTATGGGGGCTTGATTATTATGGAGATATAAGAACTGTAGACACTAATATAAAAAGATTACGTGAAAAACTAGGCGATAAGTCTAATTATATCGTTACTGTAAGAGGAAGTGGTTATAAATTTGAGGTGACAAAATAATATGAACAATAAGTTTTTTAAAAAGATATCTAATAAGATATCAAGTAAGCTTTCAACAAAATTATTCCTAATTACTTTTGGTTTATTAGTAGGATTAATGGCTACTATAATTATATTTCAGCTTTTCTTCTTTGAAGGATTTTATGAAAAACAAAAAACAAAATCTCTCGTTAAACAGATTAATAGCTTTAAAAATTTATACTCTTATGAAAATGTAAACACAATATATGGAGCAATGTTTTCTTTTGAAGAATCAACAAATTCAAAAGTCGGCTTATATTCACTAAGTACAAACTCTCTTTATTTAAAAGATAGTAAAGATACAACATCCTATGATTATAAAGTATTACATGTTTTTGCTGATAAAATGGCTAACGATAACAATGTACTTTCTTCTGTACTTAATAATAATAAAACTATGACTTTAACATTTTCTGATTCATTATCAGGAACTATTAAAATTGGTGCTGTAACCTCTATGTCTTTAAATAGTAAAAATGACATACTATTAGTATGTATTGCTTCTGTCCAACCCATCCAAGAAGCTACAACAGCTATTAACCGTTTTTATTTATACATATTTATAGGATTTATATTTTTAGCCATATTTATTTCATCTTTGTATTCAAAATTAATATCAAATCCTCTTTCAAAGATGAACAATGTTGCTAAGAAAATGAGTACTATGGATTTTTCTGAGCGATGTATTGTTTCAACAAAAGATGAAATTGGTAACTTAGCAAACACCTTAAATTTTCTTTCCTTAAACTTAGAAAGTGCTTTAAGTGATCTACAACAAAAGAATGCAAAGTTACAAAAAGATATTGATAAAGAAAGAGAACTTGAAGTTATGAGAAAGGATTTTGTTACTTCTGTAAGCCATGAACTAAAAACTCCTATTGGAATAATCGAAGGTTATGCAGAGGGAATTAAAGATGGAATTGTCAGTGGTGAAAAAAGTGATTTATATTTAGAAACAATTATTGATGAATCAAAAAAAATGAGCAGACTTGTCTCTAATATGCTTGAACTTTCAAAACTAGAATCTGGAGTAATAAAACCTTCTTTTGAAGTTTTTAATATAAATCGTCTTATTAATAAGGTAGTTCAAAAACATATTAAAAGTGCCTCGGATAATAATCTAAATTTATACTTTGAACCCCAAAATGAATATTCCTATGTATCAGCTGATATCTTTCAAATGGAACAGGTTCTCACTAACTTAATTACAAATGCTATAAAATATACTCCTGAAAATAATGATATTATAGTAAGCATATCTGAAGAAGATGACTTTTTTAAAATTTCAGTTATTAATAAGGGAAGCCATATTAATCCTAATGAAATAGATTATCTATTTGATAAATTCTATAGAGTTGATAAATCACGACAACGAGAAAACAATAGTACCGGTCTAGGCCTTCCTATTGTAAAGAACATACTTGAAATTCATAAATTCAAATATTTATTAAGAAATATAGATGATGGAGTTGAATTTTATTATTGTCTTCCAAAGGCAGAATACGAAGAAAAGTAGAACAAAGTGGCTGACGCCACGCTTTTCAGCGCAGGAAGCCACTTTGTAAGCCATGCAAAAGGTTCTAAAAGCAAA
>CAKVFO010000182.1 GCA_934746785.1 uncultured Clostridium sp.
TTGTATTTCCTTCAAAACTCCTCCCTATCAAAAATCTCATCTTTAGTCTTATTATTAACTTCTATCTGAATAACACTTTCAGTCCCAATATTCTTATTCTTTTCAACAACAGGGCTATTAAAATTAATTAATGGCATATAGATAATCTCCTAATAATATTTTCACTACATAAATATTATTCAGCCTTAAAAATTGATACAAGAAATTTTCACCCATAAAAACTTACATAAATTTTTAAGTTTAAAAATTAAAATTAAAAAGAATACTATAATTAGAATTACTAAATTATTAAAAGGAGAAGTTAAACAATGTTTGATATAATAGCTTTACTTTTTTCTTTAGGGCTAATTATGTATTTAGCTTACAAGGGGTATTCTACAATAATAACAGCTCCCCTCGTTGCTCTTTTAACTATATTACTTACATCAATTCCAAATCTTCATCTAATGTACAATTATACTGAAGTGTACATGACTGGTTTTTCCGGATTTGTTAAAAGCTATTTTCCTTTATTTTTAACAGGCTCCATCTTTGCAAAACTTATGGAAGAAACAGGATATGCAAAGTCTATTGCTGATTTCGTTTCTAGAAAATTAGGTGCAGATCATGCTATTTTGTCAGTTGTACTTTCTGGAGCTTTTTTAACTTATGGAGGAGTATCTCTTTTTGTTGTAGCTTTCATTTTATATCCTATAGCCATCCAGCTTTTTAGAGAAGCTTCTATCCCCAAAAGACTTATTCCTGGAACTATTGCTCTAGGCGCTTTTACCTTTACCATGACAGCCCTTCCAGGATCACCAGAAATTCAAAATCTTATACCAATGTCTTACTTTGGAACTGATTCTTTTGCTGCTCCTTTACTTGGACTTTTAGCAAGTTCTCTAATGCTTGGATTAGGTCTTTTTTATCTTTCTAGAAGAAGAAAGTCTGCTTTAAAGCATGGTGAAGGCTTTGGTAAATCTGAGATTGTAGAGAAAGATTTAGATAATAGAGACATACATATTCTCATGGCTGTTTTTCCTATTTTAATAGTTTTTGCTGCTAATTTATTCTTTTCAAAAGTATATTACCCTAGAATAAATGGTGATTATTTAGAAAAGTATGGTCTTAAACTAAGCAGCGTTTCTGGTACTTGGAGTGTTATTATTTCACTTATTTTAGGTTCATTATTTCTATTGATTTTTAACTTTAAATACCTAAAAAACCTTAGGAACACCTTAGATATAGCTGTTAAGAATTCCTTTGTTCCTTTACTTAATTCCAGTGCCATTGTTGGCTATGGAAGTGTTATAAAATCTTTAGCTGTATTTACTGCTTTACAGAATATTATCCTTGGAATTTCTACAAACCCTATAATTTCAGAAGCAGTTTCAGTTAATATAATCTGTGGACTTACAGCTTCAGCATCTGGAGGTCTTGGAATCACCTTAGATGCTTTATCAGCTACATATATTGAAATGGCTGACTCTTTAGGAATCCCTTTAGAAGTTTTACATAGGATAGCCTCTCTTTCCTGTGGCGGCCTAGACACCTTGCCTCATAACGGTGCCGTTATTACTACTCTTGCTATATGTGGATTAACCCATAAGGAAAGTTATAAAGATATCTTTGTAACTTCTGTACTTATTCCTATATTTACAACTGCTATTGTAGTTCTATTAGTCTACTTAAAATATGTATAAAAAACTGTGGCGGAAAAAGTTAAATTCAATTGAAATTGAGTAAAGAGTGAATTTAACTGTCTGGCCACAGACCTTTTTACGCCTGTCTATTATATATAAGTTTAACCTTATTTCTATTTAAATACATAAAAAAGAATACTGCAAAAAGATTTATTGTCTGGAATATTACTATTATACCTCTTTCAGGCATAAATTCAGACAGAACCCCTGAAATAAACTGTCCAAAAAGCATTCCTGTTGTTGTACACATCTGGAACATTCCATTAAATCTTCCCTTCTTATTATCTGGAACATAACTTTGAGTTGCTGAAATTCTTATATTATAAGAAGTAACTCCCATAAGTCCTCCAACAAAGCCCATTACACACATTATTGGAATATTAGGCATAAATAAAAGTGCTCCATCAAGTACAGACAACACAGTATATACAGTAAGTGCTATGGCAAATTTCTTATGTACAGGATATTTAAATTTATAATGAATACTTCCCCCTATAATTCTTCCTAAAAACAATGCTCCACCAACTATAGTAAATATATATTCTCCATTAGTAAAGTTTGATTTAAAGAAAGGAAGCATAAGAACGTTAAAAACTCCCCCTGCCATAGTTGATACTGTAAAATATTTAATTATTGACATAAGACCTTTTTCATCTTTTAAATATTCCATTCCTTCACTAAAAGTTTTCTTATAAATATTAAGACTGAACTTTTCATTTTCTTTCAAAACATGATTTTCCTCTATCTTTATCTGAGTTTCAAGTATTGCAGCTATCAAAAAGGTTATCATATCAAAAATAAATAAAGGTACAATTCCAAATACATTATATAGAAATGCTGAAACAGGTACCATTATCATAGTTAATGAATCTAATGTACTTTGAATTGAATATGCTTTTGTATAATTACCTTCTGTTATAAGAAGAGGATAAAAACTTTCATAAGCTACATCATAAATACTGCTTATAGCTCCTAAAGTCAAGCTGCAAAGTATAAGTATTCCGTAGTTAAACCATCCCTTCATCATTACTATTGCCAGTATCATATATATAAAGGTTGATAAAAAATCTAAAGTGTAAATGGTTTTTCTTCTTGAAAACTTGTCAATGTAAGGCCCTGCTAATGTAGGCAGCACAACTCTTGGCAGATTACTTGCCGCCATAAATAATGCATATAAAAGAGTTGATTGTGAATAATCAAGTACTAAAAGCCCTACTGCAAAATTTGATAGTGCACTTCCAAACATGGATATTACAGTTCCTATTGTGATTATAGTAAAATTCCTAGTCCATAAGGTCTTTGTTTCTTCCATAGTATATTCTCCTTGCTTCTTTTGATTAACAGCATTATTATACATGATTTTACATGTTAAGTAAATATTTATATAAAAGTATAACTTGTCCATGTAAATATTTTAATTTTTTACTTAAACTTTTCTACATTTTTTCTTTTTAACGTATTGGCCTACTTACATATTATAATCAGTGCTCGCTCTCAAAAAAAGTTTTGAATTTCCTATATGTTAAAAAGGCACCAATCCCACAATGGTTGATGCCTTAAAATATTTATAAATAACACTTATCTATTCCTTTAGTTTTAAATCCATATAGTCCATATATTTATCTATAAAATCTATCTGTTCTTTCTTTGCCTCTTCTAAAAATTTAAGAATTGAATCTAAGTTCATATCCTCTTCATCAAATTCTTTATTAAAGCTATTAAGATCCTTAATATAATCTAATGCTTTTTTCATTTCACTTGAGTCAATATTTTCCTCATTATAATTTGCTTTAAAAAAGTATATTAGTTTTTCACATATGTAATCTATTTATAAGTTTTATTGATGTTTTAATTTATAATTAAATCATACACAAAGTCTTTAGCATAACCTGTCTTAAACTGTCATGTATTTAAAACTTTTTAATCTTTTTTTAATACATTTTTTACTTGCATATATAATAAATTACTTATAAGGGAAATATAAGAGCATATGTCTTCATAACTTCCATCCTTTAACCTAAAGCCATTAGGTATAGTTCCAAGCTGCTTAAAACCAATTCTTTCATAAAGATTTCTTGCATGAATATTTGTTGCAACTACTGCATTAAATTGAAGAATTTTAAAATCTAAATCATGAGCTTTGCATATACAATCCTTAACTAATTTTTCTCCTATATGTAATCCTCTATACCTTGAAGAAACTGCATAGCTTGCATTTGATATATGACCACATCTTCCTACATTATTAGGATGTAATATGTATAAACCTTTAACTTCATCAGTTACAGCATCTACAGCTACTGCTGTATAACTTTGTTTTGAATGGAAATCATTGCTTATATATCTTTCTTTTCATATTCTCTTACTATAATCTTAGTACTCATTATTATCTCCTTTATTTATCATTTTATTTAAAAATACAGCTTCAATTGTTAAACATTAACAAATCTTACTGTTCCAGTTGATGCATTTATATAGTAAATTCCAACAGTCTTATACTCTCCATGTACTGAACATACACCAATAACATATTCATTATTTTCATTTAAAGCTGGATCATCATTAAAGATTACATCCTTTAAATTTGGATCTTTATTATCTTTTGTCCATTGTTCTCTAGCTTTTTTAACTGCCTGCTCAGCTGTTACTTTTCCATTACTGCTATTATTAGACTGCGGCTTAGAATCTTCCTTTTTAACTACTTCTTCATCTTTAGGTTTTTCTTTATTTGACTCATTTGAAGAAGTTACATTATTCTTCTTATCTTCTGTTGCCTTATTTGATGATGTTGTTGTCTCCTGGTTTTTTGAAGGCTTTTTATTTTTATTTTCATTTTCTAAAGCCGCCTTCTTTTTTAATGCATTTTTCTTTACAATCTCATAATCCTCTTTAATAAGTTCAAGTTCCTTGTTTGACTCTATCTTAGACAAAACCTCATCTAAGTCTTCAAAATCCTCACTTTTTACAATATCTAAAAGTTCTATATAATCACAAGTTAACTCCAAAAAATCACTAGCTGTAGTGCTATTTCCATCTTCATTAAGAGCTGTTTCAAAAAACTCCTCTGCCTTTTCATATTCTTGATTCACAAGAGCAGTTTTTCCATCTTCAATTGCCTTTAGGCTTGTCTTATTATTACCACATGATATCAACATAAAAGACAATAAGCAAGATAAAATAATTAAAATCTTCTTCATCAATATCCCTCCATAATTATCTTTTTTTCTCTATTATTTTGTAAATATTTTAATATATTTTTTACTTTTCTTCAATGGAACAAAGTGGAGGGAAACGCTTTTTAGGCAAAGTTTTGAATTTCCTATACATTAAAAAGAGGCTAAAAACTAAAGCATTTTATTTAAGAAGAAGTTAGCCTTAGCAATCTTCATCTTTCTTATAATACTTGCAAAAACAATTGAAAATTCAAGTTCAGGAGTTTCATTTAAAGTGTCAACTATTAAATCATTAAATTTATTTATATCAAGAACTTCAACAGCATTTACATTATTTAAAACTTCCTCAGCATACTTATCTGCATCTTTCCTTTGTAAAAACAGCTGGATTATCTTTGATTTGTCTCTGCTATCTTTATTAATAACCAAGAATATTTTGTTATCAGTAAACTTAAGCATATTTACAATATTAATAAATGTAAAGTCAGTATTGCTAACTATATCTTCTTCTCCTACATAAGAATATAATGAATTAACAAAATCCTTAACATTAACATTTATCCAATTAGCACCATCGTCAATCACTATATCAAATAATCCTTTAAACATTGCACTATAAGCTGTTTTTATCATTCCTTTAGTAGTAACTTTAAAAATTAATGGCACATTACTTTCTTCTGGTGTATCAATAGTTAATTCATACTTTCTTGCACATCCTTCAGCTATAGACTTTTCTGAATAAATTCTAAAGCATGGTCTTCCCATTGAATTCCCTGAGGTTAATACATTGCCAGTATTGTTTTTAAACTGTTCTACTGTTGTATTTTTATCTAAAAGCGTATATATGTATTCCTGCTTTATTAATGTATGTAGTATTTCTTGCTGCTTATCTAAAACGACTTTTTTATCACTTTTATCTAAAGCCGCAAATTCACCTATTAATTGTTGAACATTTTTTTCTTTCACTAATACTTCCCCCATATTGTTATTTAATTTTTAATATAAGTATACC
>CAKVFO010000183.1 GCA_934746785.1 uncultured Clostridium sp.
GTATATGAGTTTATATAGGAAGGTGGACAAATTAAGCTAATGATAAAAAATAGTTTTAGAATTTATAAAAATGATTTAAAAAAGGTTTTTACAAATTATGCTGCAATAATTATAATTTTTACTTTGGCTCTATTACCATCCTTTTATGCATGGTTTAACATAAAAGCATGCTGGGATCCTTATTCTGCTGAAGCAACAGGGCAGATAAAAGTAGCAGTTGTAAATAAAGATACTGGTGCAGAACTTAATGGTAAAGAAATAAACCTTGGAGAACAGGTAGTTGATGAGCTTAAGAATAACAATACTTTAGGCTGGGTTTTTATGAGTGAAGAAGAAAGTATAGAAGCTTTAGAAAAAGGTAAAATATATGCTTCTATAGCTTTAGATGAGGAGTTTTCAAAAGATATAACTTCTTTTATAACAAAAGATATAAAAAAGGGGAAAATAATTTATTCAGTAAATGAAAAGATTAATGCTATTGCCCCTAAAATAACTTCAAAAGGAGCTACAGCAGTTCAAGATAAAGTTGATGCTGCAGTAGTTGAAACTGTAAGTAAGGTTGTTTTATCTGCAGCTCAGGAAGCAGGATATAAAATAAAGGATGATATTATTCCAAAACTTCAAGAAGCAGAAAATATCTTAGTGGATATTTCAGGAAGGTTTGATGAAATAAATTCAACAGTAAATAATGCAGATACATCAGTTGATAAAATAAAGGAATTATTAGTTTCTGTACAAAAGGATATGCCTTTGATTAAAGATACCATAGCTAATACTCAAAATTTAACACAAAGTGTTGAAAGTTTTATATCAAAGGCTAAGGAAGGATTAAATAATATAGCGCCAACAATTAAAGAAGATCTTAATATGGCTAATAGTATAAGCAGTGAAATTTCAAAGTATGTTGACCTTATTATTGATGCTGTTAATAATAATTCAGCAGAACTTCCTAATATGATTGCTTCTCTTCATAGCAGACTTAATACATCAGAAAAGCTTTTAGATTCTGCTATTACTATTTTTAATAAGTTAAATGATATGTCTATAAATAAACAGCTTCAAAATGTTATAGACCAGCTAAACAGCTTAAAATCAGGAGTAGATAATGCATTAAATATTGTTTCTTCCTTTGAAGATTCCATAAATAATGGTCAGGGAATAGATTTAAGTTTGCTAGAAAATATAAAAAAATTAGCAGATAATATGAATAATACTACTAGCAATATTTTAAATATATTTGATTCTGATATTGTAAGTCAGATTGATCAGATATGTGATGAAGCTTTTGTAGTAGCTCAAAATGTTTTAGAAAGCTTAAAGGCAGCAGAAACAAAGTTCCCAGATGCAGATAATATAATAAATTCTGTTTTAGATATTCTTAATAAGAGCAGTACAGGTTTAGATTATCTTAAAGAAAACTTACCAAAGGCGGAAACAAGAATTCTAGAGCTTAGAGATAAGATGGCAGATGCTAATAATAATAGTGCTTTTAATGAGTTAATAGATTTGCTTTTAAATGATGTTGAAGCAAGAGCACAATTTTTAGCAAGTCCTGTTGAAATAGTAGAAAATGATTTATATCCAATTAGTAACTATGGTACTGCAATGAGTCCATTTTATAGTGTTTTATGTTTATGGGTAGGAACAACTCTTATGGTATCAATGCTAAGTGCAGAGGCTCATGGAGCTTATAGTCCACGAGAAATATATCTTGGAAAGCTTTATCTTTTTGTAACTGTAGGAATATTGCAGGGAGTAATTGTAGCATTAGGAGATTTGTATCTATTAAAGATTTATTGTGTTAATCCGTTAGTATTTTTCTTAGGACTTGTGTATTCAGCAATTGTTTTTACAACTATTGTTTATACCTTAGTATCAGTCTTTGGAAATATAGGAAAGGTTATAGCTATAATATTATTAGTATTGCAGGTTGCAGGTTCAGGAGGAACTTTCCCTATTCAGCTTACACCAAAGTTTTTCCAGATAATAAATCCTTATCTTCCTTTTACTTATGCAATTTCTATGGAAAGAGAAGCTATAGGAGGAATTGTTCAAGATGTTTTATATAGAGATATTGGAGTTTTGTCATTATATATTTTAGGTTCTCTAATAATAGGACTTCTTTTAAAGAAAATAGTTAATAAACGAGTTATAAAGTTTAGTGAAAAATTTAAAGAAAGTGGTCTTGGGGAGTAATTTAAGATAAAAAAAAGATGTTTTAAGGAAAAAAACATGTTTTGTAAAAATATGGTGCTATAATAATTTTAAGCTAATTCAATTTGAATTAAGTTTAATTATGGAATGGGGGATTTTTATATGAAAAGAGTACTAATTCTAATGCTGAGCACAGCTATAATTGCAAGTCAGTTTACACCTTTATTACAGGTTAAAGCTTCTGATAATACAAGGGCAGCTGCAGTTTCAGCAGAGGTACAAAACAATTATGTAACAAGAGATCCTGTTTACAGTTTAAATGATACTTCAGTAAATAGGGCAGAATCAGAACATTTCCAGATAATCTGGGGAAATAATGATAAGACTGGTACAGTAAATAGGGCATTAGTAGAAGGAAACCTTGAAAATCTTGAAAACATAAGAGATTTCTATGTAAATGTTTTAGGTATGAATGATCCATCTACTTCAATGACTGGTAGAATAAGTGGAAATTACAAAACTAATCTTTATATTGCTAATACAGGTCTTAGCAAAATTTAAGATGACTGGGCTTATATGTCTGTAGATGAAGATGGATTTGGCTATATGGTTTTAGATCCAGGGGCATTAAGGGTTGACCCGCCAAGCTGGGTTGTGCCACATGAATTTGCACACGTGGTTGCGTACCATATGGGTGGTGGTACAGCTAATGGATGGTATGATGCATGGCCAATTTTATTGTATATAACTGAAAATCCTGATAATATGCAGGGATTAGGCCTTGACCTTATGAAAAAAATACTAAAGGACAGCAGTACTGGTACTATGTTTGACAAAATAGAAAGAATTTCAGGGACACCTTTAAAAGAAATTTTAGGAGGCTATTCTAAGAGAATGGTAACTTATGATTTCAAGAGACAGGACCGCTATAAAGTAAGATTAAACTACTTGGAGTGATGGTTCAAATTCTTTAAATCTTACAGGAGATGAAAAGAAAGTTTACCTTGTAGTATGTGCAGCACCAGATACTATGAAGGATCTTGATATTTTTGATACCAGCAATTCTGCTGCTAAATACTCTTATTCTATAAAGGTTAGTACAAGCAATAAAGAGGACAAGCCTATAGAAGAAAAAAAACCAGATATTCCTTCAGAAGAGGTAAAGGGTAACTTTGAAGTAAGCACAAATGATTCAGCTTCTTCAGGTAATAGTTTAAATACAGCTTTGACTATTAAGGCTTTAGGAAATAAGGCTTATGATTTATCTAAATTAAAGGTTAGATATTACTTTACATCAGAAGGAGATATTGGTGCAAGAACTGCAAAGAAAGATTGGAGCAGTTTTGATTTTACTAATGATTATTCCTATAAAAATGCAGAGGGAATAGTAATTTACTATGATGGAAAAATTGTAATGGTGTAGAACCTGAAGATTAAGGAATATAAAAATAAAAGTATATTTAGGAGTTGAATAAAAAATGAAAAACTTGAGAAAATATATTCTTATGATGGCAGCAGTGTCTTCAATTTGTGTAGGGACAAGCCTTAAGGCAGATGCAGCTGCTTATTATAAAAAGACTATGGAATTAAAACAGCCAGATGATTCTACTGTAAAGGTAAAGGTTACTGGAGATGAGTATTATTCTTCTATAGAAAGTATAGATGGTTATACTTTATGCAGAAATGATGAAGGCTGGATATGTTATGCAGATAAAGATGGTGATGATTTAAGTCCTTCAGAGGAAGTTTATACTGGTGATAGTTATAAAGATAATAGACCTCTTTGGCAAAAGATATTTAAAAATTCTTCAGATAGGGTCAAGCATTTAAGTGCTTCTAATGAAACTATTGAGAAGGAAAGAGAAAAAAATAAGGAAGAGCTTAATGCAGCAAAGTCTGAAGAAAGTGAAAGCATAACTTTTAATAATTATGCTAATAAAGCAAAATCCTCTTCTGTGGAAAAGATAAATGGGTTAACTCTTTTAATAGATTTCCCTGACGTAAAGAGCGATGTTCCAAAAGATGAAATAAGTGATTTTGTAAATAAGGAAGGTTATAATGGCTTTAGTAATAATGGTTCTGTAAGGGATTATTTTAATGATATTTCAGGAGGTGCAGTAGATTATACTAACACAGTTACTGAATTCTATACTGCTAAACATGAAAAATCTTATTATGATAATGTAAATTCTACTGACTATGGAAAAGCTTTAGAACTTGTAAGGGAAGCTTTAAACTGGCTTAGATCATCAGGTTTTGATTTTTCTACTTTATCTGTAGATGAAAATGGTGAACCAAGAGCTGTTAATATTCTTTATGCAGGTAATGCAGATGCAGGATGGTCTAATGGATTATGGCCTCACCAGGGATATATTCCAGAAGGATTTTATTCTAATGGAGTTAACATTCATAGATATGAATTAAGTAATATTGGAACTGATTTATCTTTAGATACTATGTGTCATGAAGATGGACATCTTTTATTTGGATTCCCAGATCTTTATGATTATAGCAATGCTTCAGGAGGATGTGGAACTTATAGTATAATGTCTTATATTTCAGATGTTAAAAACCCAGCACCACCAGATCCATATTGTAGAAATATTATTACAGGATGGAACACTACAGTAGATTTGAATAGCATTAATAATTCTAAGATAGAAGCAGATTCATCAGATAATGGAACTCAAAAGGTATATAAGTGGAGCAATAGTGCAAATCCTAAGGAATATTACTTAATAGAAAACCTTGAAAGAAAGGGCAGATATAGAAGTATTCCAGATGATGGTTTAATAATATGGCATATAGATGAAAATGGGGAAAATTCAAGATATGAAGGGACAGCTTACAGACATTATCAAGTTGCAGTAGTACAAGCTGATAATAAGAGAGAAATTGAAAAGAATATTAATAGTGGTGGAGCAGGAGACCTTTTCTATGCAGGTTATAAAGATACCTTCAATTATAGTACAAGCCCTAGTTCAAAATGGTGGAATGATACTGATTCTGGATTAAATATTTCTAACATTAGTGCAAAAGGAAACATTATGACTTTTGTAGCAGGAAATCTTAATGATAATACTGGAGGCGGTACATCAGGTGGTTCAGTACAGGTACCAAGTGAAGATAAAGATGTAATTAACATTGCTTCAAAGGCTTCAGTTAGTACATCTTATTGTTCATCATGGGAAAGTATAGAAGCTTTAAATGATGGATATACTCCAGTAAACTCAAATGATAGAAATCACAAGGTTTATGGAAACTGGCCAGAAACAGGAACTCAATGGGTTCAATATAACTTTTATGATAGTTACACTATTTCAAAATGTAGTTTATATTGGTTTAAAGATGGCGGCGGAATAGATGTACCTTCTTCATATAAAATAAAATATTGGGATGGATCAGCTTGGCAGGAAGTTAAAAATTCTAAGGGATATGGTTTATCAACTAATAAATTTAATGAAACAACTTTTGATGCAGTTAATACTAATGCTATTAGAGTAGAGATGAATTCTAATGGTGATTATTCTACTGGAATTTTAGAGTGGCAGGTATATGGCAAACATGAGAATACTGTTAACTTAGCAGCTAATGCAACAGTTAGTACATCTTATTGTTCATCATGGGAAAGTATAGAAGCTTTAAATGATGGATATACTCCAGTAAACTCAAAT
>CAKVFO010000184.1 GCA_934746785.1 uncultured Clostridium sp.
TTTTCACCCAGTATCAACAAAGCTTATAACTTCAAGAGGGACAACAGCTAAAATAAGAAAACATAAAGTTACTGGAGATTATTTTGATACTTCTTTAAAGGAAAAGGAAGTTTCTTATTCTAAGTATTCTGATGATGCTGAAAAGGAAAAAGTATATTTACGTTTATGGAATTTAGGAGAAGTTGTTACAGCTTGTGCTTCAAGTAACTTTGTAATTAAGAGACTTGATGAAGAACCAAATCTTTCTTCAGAGGTCTTTGACAAGGGAATTCCTAAAACTTTTACGTTAACAGCTATTAAATTACTTGACCCTGACAAAATGTTATAGTGTATTATAAGACTATAGTAAAGAAAAAGAACACAAGCCTAGGCATTTTTCTAAACTAATAAGCTTTTGGGGGATAAGCTTTATGATGACAGTTAAAGAAGTTTCAAAATTAACAGGAGTTAGTGTTAGGATGCTTCATTATTATGATAAAATAGATTTATTTAAACCTAGTAAAATCAATGAATCAGGTTATAGACTTTATGATGAAAATGATTTATCAATTTTACAGCAAATCTTGTTTTTTAAAGAGTTAGAAATTCCGCTAAAGGAGATTAAGGATATTGTGAATAGTCCTTATTTTGACAAGATAAAAACTCTAGAAAATCAGAAAAAGCTGTTAACTTTAAAACGAGATAGACTAAATGGACTTATAGAGCTTATTGACAAAACAATAAAAGGAGAGAATGCTATGAGTTTTGAAGAATTTGATACAAGTGAATATTATAAGGTTTGGGAAGATTACAGAAATGAAAATAAAGATAGAGTAATAGATTCTTTTGGAAGTGATGAAAAGTTTGATGAAATGATTAAGGTTATGCATGAAAATGAAGATATTATGATTAAAGAAGCTGTAAAAGTATATGGTGGCATGAAGAATTATATTAAAGCTATTAAAGAACAATTAAATAATAAAGCTTTTTTAAAGGTAGGAGATGAATCTAGGAGATATAAAAAGGATATATTAAAGGATTCTAATTCTGAGCTTATAAATCTATATAAAGACCTGTCAGCTGATTTATATAAAATTCCTTCTGATAAACATGTTCAAGACATAGCGGCTAAAATAAGTGAAATTTCCAAAAGAGATTATGAAATTTTTAATGATGATAAGGGAGATAATCATTGGTATTCTATTATGACAGCAATTCATATTGATCCTTATTTATTGGAGAAGCATTTAAGTATTATGCTGAAAATTAAGAAGAAGTTCTAATTCATTTTTGAGTTAGAACTTTTTTAACGTATAAAAAATTAAATCAATTTGTACTATTTATGAAGAATCTTTTATGTACAGTGATTAGGTTAAAATGAGGATATAAGTAGGGTAAAACTACTATAGCATAACAAAAGAAAAAAATTTTAAAAAATTCTATAGAAAATGTTGACAAATAAGGATAAACATACTATACTTTAAAACATACCAAGTGGATATGAATACTAAGTAATATCTAACGAGTATAAAATTAATGGCATGATATTTCTATAGGGGGCGATTACATGGCAGGTAATCACAGCAAAGAAATACTAAGTGAAGAAAAATTACAACTACTTAAGAAAACCCTATCTGAAATTAGATATGGTACTGTAACTTTAGTTATACAAGATGGCGTATTAATACAGATAGAAAAGAACGAAAAATTAAGATTAAGATGAGGATAAGTTATATCTGACTGGAAATACCAGAGGACATACTTCAATTAAAAATGAAGTGTGTCCTCTTTTGTTAACGTATAGGAAATTAAAAACTTTTTTTGAGAGCGAGCACTGATTACAACTGGCTTCCCAATATGTAAGTTGTCTAATACGTTAAAAAGAAAAATGTAGTGCCGCAAAAGAACCGAAAAGCAAAATAATTAAATTGTATTTTAATAGGAAATTATATTCGTAATGAAAAGAAAGGAGAGAGGCATGATATGAGTAAGATTAATTTAAAAGAACTAACAGTACCTATAAGAGAAAACAGACTAGGATCTATCACAGCATTTCAAGGAAGTGCAGCAACTTTAGTTGAAAAGTCACATTCTTGTAAACTTAAAGATTGCGCAGGAGGATTTTCACAATGTAAGGCTTGTAATGCAACTTTTGCATTTTGTCAGCTATCAATGATTGAAGATGTTGCTATCGTGAATCATGCTCCAGTAGGATGTGCAGGAGACTTCTTCTGTTTTAACTTTACTTATAGAGTTGAACAGGCAAAGAGAAATTTAAAGCCAAGAATAGGAAGGTACTTTACTACTGGAATTGAGGAGAAGGATACAGTTTTTGGAGCTGTAAAAAAATTAGAAGAGACTGTAAGAGAAGCTTATAAAAGAGTAAATCCTAAAGCAATATTTATTACAACTTCCTGTGCTTCAGGAATTATTGGTGAAGATATTGAACAGGTGGCAGAAGGACTTAGCAAGGAACTTGGTATTCCTGTAATATCCTGCTCATGTGAAGGATTTAGGTCTAAAGTGTGGACAACAGGATTTGATGCAGCTTATCACTCAGTTTTAAGAAAAATAGTAAAGCCACCTGTTAAGAAAAGCAACAAGGTTAATATAGTTAACTTCTGGGGAAGTCATATATTTGAAAAGTTATTAGAGAGGCTTGGATATGAAGCTCAATACATTATGCCTTTTGCATCAATTGAGACTTTAGAGAAAATTTCAGAGGCCGCAGCAACTATTCATATTTGTCCTTCATTAAGTACATATATGGGTGCAGCACTAGAACAGGAATATAAAGTTCCAGAAGTTAAGGCACCTCCAGCTTATGGAGTTCTAGGTACTGATATATGGCTAAGAGAACTTGGAAAAGTATTGAATAGAGAAAAAGAAGTAGAAGAGATTATTAAAGAAGGTCATGAAAAAGTAGATGCAAAACTTGAGGAGTATAAAAAGAAATTTAAAGGCAAAAGGGCTTATGTAACAAGTGGTCCAGCTCATGGCCAGGCAATAATTGCAGTATTAAGAGAATTAGGTTTTGAAATAGCAGGAGTTTCAAGTTTCCATCATGATCCTATTTATGATAATGGAAGTGAAAACTTAGATGTTTTAAAGCAGGATGTTGAAAAATATGGAGATATAAAGAATTACTCAGTATGTAATAAGCAGGCCTATATGCTTGTAAATTCTTTAAAGAGAACTAAACCTGATATTTTAATAGCAAGACATGATGGAATGACATTATGGGGTGCAAAACTTGGAATACCTAGTTTACTTATAGGTGATGAACAATTAGGTTTTGGATATGAAGGAATATTAAATTATGCAGAAAGAATAGAAGAAACATTAGACAGCATTGAATTTGTAACAAATTTATCTAAGCACAGTACAATGCCTTACACAAAATGGTGGCTTGAAAAATCACCAGATGCTTATTTAAGGGGGGATAAAAAATGCCAAAATTCATAGAACAGCCAAGATATTCATGTGCACTCGGAGCAATGCAGAGTGTTGTGGCAATTAAAAGAGGTGTACCAATATTACACTCTGGACCAGGATGCGGCACTAAGATAACAAAACTTATAGGACAGGGGGAAGGATATGCTGGAGGCAGTTCTATCCCTTGCAGCAACACAGAAGAGAAAGATGTTGTTTTTGGTGGTGAAAAAAGATTAAAGGAAGTAATCGATGGTTCTTTAAAGGTTTTAGATGGAGATTTATATGTAGTTTTAACTGGATGTACTTCAGCCATAGTAGGTGATGATGTTGGAGGGGTAGTTTCAGAATACCAAGATGAAGATGTACCTATTGTTTATGTTGAAGGTGGCGGCTTTAAGAGTAATAACTATGTAAGCCACAGTAAAGTTGTAAATGCAATTATAGATCAATATGCAGATAAATTTAAAAAGGATGATGAAGTAGAAGAAGGACTAGTAAACCTTTTTGCCACAGTACCATATCAAGATCCTTACTGGAATGGTAATTTAGAAGAATTAAAAAGACTTCTTGAAGCTATTGGTTTAAAGGTTAATGTGCTATTTGGAAATGAGTCTGGAGGAGTGGATGAATGGAAGACTATACCTAATGCTCAGTTTAATATTTTAGTTAATGCCTGGGCAGGTGTTGAAATAGTAAAACATTTAAAGATAAAGTATGGAACACCTTTTATTCAATTTCCTTACCTTCCTATAGGAGGCATTGAAACATCTAGATTTTTAAGAAAGGTTGCTGATTTTGGAAACCTTGATAAAGATAAAGTGGAAGCTTTTATTTCAAAGGAAGAGGTTAAATATTACTCTCATATTGAAAAAACTGCTGATTTCATGCTTGAGTTTAGATATGGAATACCAAGAAGAGTATACAGCATAGCTGATGCTACTTATTCATTAGGTTTTAGTAAGTTTCTTTTAAATGAACTTGGAATTATACCAGGAAAACAGTTTATTATAGATAACACACCTGATAAATATAAGGAAAGTGTTTTAGAAGAATTTAAAAATATTTCTGAGTATAAAGAAAGAGATGTTGATGTTATTTTCAACCCAGATGCTGGCTTTGCAGCAGGAGAATTAGAAAAAGATTTTAATAATGAACCAGATAAAAGGACTTTAATACTCGGAAGCGGCTGGGATAAGGATTTAGCAGATAGAATAAAGGCAGATTTATTAATTATTAGTGTACCAGTTACCTACAGGCTAGTGCTTAACTGTGGATATTCAGGATATGCAGGAGGACTTAGGGCAATTGAAGATATATATGACAGAGTGCTTGGGACATATAGATAAGAAATTTAATAGTAAAGGGGATTTTAAAAATGGCAGAAAAGAAAATAAGACAAGTAGCAATATACGGTAAAGGGGGAATTGGGAAGTCTACAACAACTCAGAATCTAACAGCTGGACTTTCAGAACTTGGAAAAAAAATCATGGTAGTAGGATGTGACCCTAAGGCAGATTCTACAAGACTTTTATTAAATGGGTTAGCACAAAAAACAGTTCTTGATACTTTAAGAGAAGAAGGGGAAGACATTGAACTTGATTCAATTATGAAAACTGGACTTAATGGAATAAGATGCGTTGAATCAGGAGGACCAGAACCTGGAGTTGGATGCGCAGGTCGTGGAATTATTACTTCAATTAGTATGCTTGAAAATTTAGGGGCTTATACTGATGATTTAGATTATGTTTTCTATGATGTGTTAGGTGATGTTGTCTGCGGTGGATTTGCAATGCCAATTAGAGAAGGTAAAGCTAAAGAAATTTATATAGTAGCTTCAGGTGAAATGATGGCTTTATATGCTGCTAATAATATCTGCAAAGGTATTAAAAAATATGCATTAAAAGGTGGAGTAAGACTTGGAGGAATTATTTGTAACTCAAGAAATGTTGACCGTGAAATTGAACTTTTAAGAGCTTTTGCTAAAGAACTTGGAACTCAGCTTATTTACTTTGTCCCTAGAAATAATGTAGTTCAAAGAGCAGAAATTAGAAAGAAGACAGTTATAGATTATGCACCTGAAAATGTACAGGCAGAAGAATATAGACAATTAGCTAAAGCTATTGATGAAAATACTAATTTTGTTATTCCAAAACCAATGACTCAGGAAAGACTTGAAGAAATACTATTTGAGTATGGTTTAATGGATGAAATACAAGATAACTATTCTATTTAAAGATAGGGGCAGGTGTATATTTTAGTTTATACATCTTTGCTCTTAACCTTAAAATACATAGTTCAAACAGTATTTGCAGTATTTTTTAGAAGGAGGAAATTTATTATGTCATACAGAGTAGCTT
>CAKVFO010000185.1 GCA_934746785.1 uncultured Clostridium sp.
ACCAAGAGTATTAATGATAACTCCATGGGAAAAAACAATATTACAAGATATTGAAAAAGCTATATTAAAATCAGATTTAGGTTTAAATCCTTCAAATGACGGTTCAGTTATCAGACTTATAATTCCTGAATTAACAGAAGAAACAAGAAAAAATCTTGTTAAGAACGTTAAGAAGACAGGTGAAGATGCTAAGGTTGCTATAAGATCAATTAGAAGAGATGCTAATGATAAGATAAAGAACTTAAAGAAGAGCGACGATATTTCAGAAGATGAAGTTAAAAGAGGAGAAGATCAAGTTCAAAAGGTAACTGATTCTCATATTAAAGAAATAGACACTATTATTGCAGCAAAAGAAAAAGAAATAATGTCTATTTAAGGTTATAAAGACCTGCTTTAAGCAGGTTTTTTTAACATTCTTAAGAAAGTATATTCAAATTTATATGTAAATAAGCTGTATATTTATATATAAGTATATTTGAAGCAACGCATAAAAAATATATAAGGAGGTACTCTCTTTGATTAACTTTTTTAAAGGAAGTAATAAAGCTATTGAAGAAGATGACTTTACTTTAGACATGGATAGAATACCTAAACATATTGCTATTATTATGGATGGTAATGGAAGATGGGCTAAATCAAGAAATCTTCCTAGACAAATGGGACATAAAGCTGGAGTTGAAACTATCAGAAGAATTATAAAAGAAGGTGATAGATTAGGGGTTAAGTATATGACATTTTATGCCTTCTCCACAGAAAATTGGAAAAGGCCTATAGAGGAAGTAAGTGCCTTAATGAAGCTTTTAGTTCAGTATTTGAGACAAGAGATTGATGAGTTAGATAGAAATAATGTAAAGATAAATGTATTAGGTGATATAACTAGATTACCTGAAGAGTGTATTATTGAAATCAATAAAGCCTCAGAAAGAACTAATAATAATACTGGAATTGTAATGAATTTTGCTTTAAATTATGGAGGACGCGATGAAATAGTTAGAGCAATGAAAAGAATAGCAGAAGAAGTTAAGGAAAATACTATAAGAATAGAAGATATAACAAATGAAATGATAGAAAAATATTTATATACTGCAGGGATGCCTGATCCAGATTTAATTATCAGACCTTCTGGTGAGCAGAGATTGAGTAATTTTCTATTATGGCAGTGTGCTTATTCTGAATTTTGGTATTCTCATATAAATTGGCCTGATTTCTCAGAAGAAGATTTACAAAGAGCAATTTTTGATTATCAAAATAGAGATAGAAGATTTGGCGGGATTAAGTAAATAGAGGTGAAAGTTTAATGAAATCTGATAATAGATATTTAGGTGCGTTAATGATTGCTCCTTTTATATTATTTATATTTTTAGGAGGAATCTCTTTAGAGATTTTTACTTTCATATTATCAGCTTTAGGATTATATGAATTTTATAAAGCTTTAAAAGAAAAAGAATTTAAGCCTATAAATGTAGTTGGATACATTTTGTTGCTTTTATATTATTTAATGGGACATAACTTTGAAACATTGATGTATATATTAATTTTAGCGACTTTTGTATTATTAATTATTCCTGTAGTTAATTTAAAATATACATTTATTGATGTTGCATTAACATTATTTGGATTTATATATGTAGGTATATTTTTTAGTTTTATATATTTAGTTAATGTAAAGTATGGTGGTGCTTTTTATGTATGGCTTATTTTTATAGGCTCATGGATGACAGATACTACTGCATACTATGCAGGAAGACTTTTTGGAAGAACAAAATTATGTCCTAAAGTAAGCCCTAAAAAAACCATTGAAGGTTCTTTAGGAGGGTTGCTTGGCGCAACGCTGTTCTGTGGCCTTTATGGCGTTTTTGTAAGAAGTTATATTCCAGATGTTGCATTATATCATTTCTTTATTATAGGTGCAATTTGTGGAGTGTTTAGCCAATTTGGAGATTTAGTAGCTTCATCAGTAAAAAGATATGTTGGTATAAAAGATTATAGTAAACTTATACCTGGACATGGTGGCATACTTGATAGATTTGATTCTATTTTGTTTAGTGGTGTAGTTGTATTTTATTATTTAACTTTCATATTAAGTATTTAAAAGAAGTTGTTGTTTAGTGATTTTTATTGCTAAATCAACAGCTTTTTTTTGAGTATATGAAATAAAAAACTTTTCTTGAGAGCGAATGCTGATTATTACAGGCTTTCAGATATATGAGTCGGTAAACGTGTTAAAATAATTGTAGATCCTAAAAGAATGTAAATGCAATTATAAAGTAAAAGGTGAAGTTAAATAAGATATAAAAACTGTGCTTTACTATGTGTATATTATAATTAAAAAGAGATTAATTTAACTTGGCGAGAAATTTTAAGAAAGTTGGAAATGCAAATCCGTGTATAACACAAAAGTTTAATGAAGATTCATGTGTGATGGTATACAACGGAAGAATATATGTATGCTCAACCAATGATGGTACAGCTACACCAAGTGTAGGGGCAAGTAATGACTATGGTAAGATTAATCAAATTAATGTTATATCATCAAGTGATATGGTTAACTGGACTGATCCTATGGGTAACCCTTTAATAAATAATTGTCCTGGTGTAGTTTGGTTATTTGATCCGGCTGTATTAGTTGATAGTGATGGAAGTGGATATCTTTATTATTCCTATTGTACAAACTGGACATCTGGTTATAGAGGTGCAGCAAAAATTGGTTATATGACAAGTAAGAGTACAATTGGGCCTTTTACTTATAGAGGAACATGCTTAGATAATCCAGGTGCCTTTTTTGGACTACTGGTAATAACTGGACTTTTAAAGATGTCACTATTAATATTTCAGGGTTAAATGGAAATAAATCTGAAGGTCAAAAGTGGTATCTAAAGAATCTATCTAATGGATATGTAACTTTAACAAGTGCTTTGGGTGAGTACATGTTAGATATAAATGGTGCTGAAGATAAAGATGGAACTAATGTAGAACTTTATAGTTCACATTCAGGAGAGGCACAGTAGTTTATGCTTAAGAAGTCTTCTGAGGGGTCTTGTGTAATTACTGCTAAGTGCAGTAATTTAACTAAGGTTTTAGATGATTCTAATAATAGAAATGATGGGGCAAATGTATGTCAATGGACTTACGGAGGAAATGAAAATCAGAGGTGGATATTTGAAGCTATAAAGTAAGAGAACTAATAGTTAGAAACTTGTTTATCTTTATGTGAGATTTAGAGTGTTATCATATTTAAATATTGTTTTCTTAAAAAAGATGTT
Organism: uncultured Clostridium sp.; assembly: GCA_934746785.1. Lineage (GTDB taxonomy): Bacteria > Bacillota > Clostridia > Clostridiales > Clostridiaceae > Clostridium. The sequence continues at coordinate 3,264 of CAKVFO010000185.1, forward strand.
TGGCTTATTGTTGAACATCTTTTTTGTTTTGTTGATAAGCGATATTTTTGAATATATAACTGCAAATAATAATATAATATAACAAAAGTCAAATGTAATTTACAAAAACATTGAGAGGATTTTTTTGTATATTATGAAGAAAAAATATATATTTAAAAATATAAGAGATAATAAAGCCATTTCACGATATACATATTATTATTTGAAGATGTTTAATTTATAATTTACCCAATGATTCTTATTGTGCACAAGTTATAAAAATCATTATCTATAATATTGGGGAGGAAAATTTTATGATGAGAAAGAGATTACTTTCAATGTTAATGGTTGCAACTGTTGTTGTAAGTGCTTCACCATTTGTAGGAAGTATAACTGCTAATGCAGCAAATGAAGCATCTCAATTTAGCAATATTAATTTGGCAAGAACTTATAAAAAAGTTGGAGATGCAAATCCATGTATAACACAAAAGTTTAATGCAGATCCATGTGCAATGGAATACAACGGAAGAGTATATGTTTATGCCACTAATGATACTAATGCAGCTGTTAATGGTGGAGCTAAAAATGATTATGGAAGGATAAAACAAATAAATGTTATGTCTTCAAGTGATATGGTAAACTGGACAGATCATGGCTCTATTAATGTAGCAGGTTCAGGAGGAGCTGCTAGATGGGCAAGTAATTCATGGGCTCCAACAGCATGCCATAAGAAAATAAATGGGAAAGAAAAATTCTTTTTATACTTTGCCAATAATGCATCTGGAATTGGGGTTCTAACAAGTGATTCGCCAACAGGTCCATGGGTAGATCCAATAGGTAAACCTTTAGTTACTAAACAAACTCCAAATTGTTGGGGTGTAGAATGGATGTTTGACCCAGCGGTTTTAGTTGATAGTGATGGAACTGGATATCTATATTTTGGTGGAGGAGTTCCAAATGGTAAAGAGTCACATCCTCAAACAGCTAGAGTTATAAAACTTGGAGCAGATATGATCAGCACAGTTGGTGAGGCTAAAATGATTGATGCACCATATATGTTCGAAGATTCAGGAATAAATAAAGTAGGAGATACTTATTATTATTCTTATTGTACAAACTGGACACCTGGTTATAGAGATGCGGCAAAGATTGGTTATATGACAAGTAAGAGCCCAATGGGTCCATTTACTTATAAGGGAATATGTTTAGATAACCCTGGAGTTTTCTTTGGAACAACAGGAAATAACCATCACTCTATGGTTACATTAAACAATAAATCATATATTCTTTACCATACTGAATGGTTAAATAAGCAAATGTATGGAGAAATGAAGGGATATAGAACTACACATGTTAATGAAATTAATATTGGTAATGGTTATATATCAAATGCAAAGGGAGATCTTAAAGGTGTAAACCAGATTAAGAATTTAAATCCTTATGTATCTAATGAAGCTGAAACAATAGCATGGCAAGGTGGAATAGATGTAACAAACCAGGGTAATAGTGGTAATACAAAGGTTGAAATGAATAGAGGCGATTGGATAGGAGTTTCTAATGTTGATTTTGGTAATGGAGCTAAGTCTCTTTCTATGAAAGTAGCATCTAGAAGTGGAGCAATAATTAAGGTATGTACAGGAAGCCAAAATGGACCTGCAGTAGGTTATATAACAGTACCAGCAACAGGAAACAACTGGACATTTAAGGATGTTACAACTAGTATTTCAGGTTTAACTGGAACTAAAAATTTATTCTTTGTTGCATCTGGTGATTGTGCAATTGATAATTGGCAGTTCTCAAGTAATGGGACAGTACCAACTCAGCCAACTCAACCATCAACAACTCCAGGTGAAACAGTTAAGTTAGCTGATGGATGGTATTATATTAAAAATATCAATGCTGGCAAATATCTTAGCGTTACAGGTAATACAGGACAAGCTGGACAAAATGTTGAACTTAGAACTGGTTCAGGTGTAGACGGTCAGAAATGGTATCTAAAGAATTTAAATGACGGATATGTTACTTTAAAGAGTGCTCTAGGTGATTTCATGATTGATATTGCTTATGGTAAAGATGAAGATGGAGCAAATGCTGGAATTTATAATGGATATTCAGGAGATGCACAACAATTTATGTTGAAAACATCATCTACAAGAAATGCTTATGTTATTGCAACTAAATGCAGTAATTTAACTAAAGTTTTAGATGATTATGAATTCAGAAAAGAAGATGGAACTAATGTATGTCAATGGACTTATGGTGGAAAGGCAAATCAACAATGGAAATTTGAACCTGTACAATCAGGAACTACAAATCCAAGTAATCCAACTACTCCAAGTAATCCAACTACTCCAAGTAATCCTTCAAATGGTAAGTTAAAACTTGATTACACTATAAATAATTGGGGATCAGGATATCAAGTAAACTTTAAAATCTCTAATAATACATCTGCAAATGTTAATGGATGGACTTTAAAGATTAAGAAGAGTGATATTAATATAAGTTCAAGCTGGAATGTTACAGTTAAT
>CAKVFO010000186.1 GCA_934746785.1 uncultured Clostridium sp.
ATATATAAGACTGCTGTCAATATTTTTAATATTTATAGTGAGCTTTTTCTTCATTCCTAAGGGAAGCATTACATTTGCTGTAGAACAAGAGGACGAAGAAGAAGATTCATTATTAGAAGAAGAAGAGGATGAAAAAGAAGAAGAAACAATAGCAGAAGATAAGGCTGCTAAGTCAGAAGAGAAAAAGGAGGGGGGAGAAAATCAGATAGAAGCAAGATCAGCCCTTCTTATGGAGCCTATATCAGGAAAAATATTATATGAAAAAAATATTGATGAAAAGTTTGCTCCAGCTTCTGTTACTAAAGTTATGACAATGCTTCTTGCTATGGAGGCAGTAGATAGCGGAAAAGTTACTTTAGAAGATAAAGTAACATGTAGTGAAAATGCAAAGAAGATGGGTGGAAGTACAATGCTTTTAGATACAGGAGAAGTACGTACTTTAGAAGAACTTTTAAAAGGTGTAGCTATAGCATCAGGTAATGATGCAGCTGTAGCTATTGCAGAATACTTAGGTGGAAGTGAAACTGACTTTGTTGATATGATGAATAATAGAGCAAGTGAACTTGGAATGAAAAATACCACTTTTAAAAACTGCAATGGTCTTCCAGCAGAAGGACATGTGTCAACAGCGAGAGATATAGCTATTATGTCTAATGAATTATTAAAACATCCAACTATTTTGAAGTATTCAGGAATATATATGGAAACTATATCTGAAGGAAGAAAGAGTCCAATAGAACTTGTAAACCATAATAAACTTGTAAGGTTTTTTGAAGGCTGTGATGGATTAAAAACCGGATATACAAGCGAAGCTAAATATTGTATATCAGCTACAGCTAAAAGAAATGGAGTTAGAATGCTTGCAGTAATTATGGGAGCGCCTTCTTATAAGATAAGAAATAGAGATGCAGGAATATTATTGAATCATGGATTTTCTAAATATCAAGGTAAGAAGTTAGTTGAAGAAGGCGAAGACGTAGATACTGTTTATATGGGTGAGAAGACAGAAAGATTCTTTGTAGCAAAAGCATGTAAAGATCTTGAAGTAGTAATACCTAAAGGAGCTAATGGAGAGCTTGAGAAAAAAATTGTAATTGATACACTTCAACCTGAATATAAAGAAGGAGATATAGTAGGAAAATGCGAAGTCTTCTTAGATAATGAAAAGGTTGGAGAAGTAGAAGTTTATTGTGATAGAGATATAGAAAAAGGCGGAATATTTGATACTTTAAAATATAATATAAAAGGATTATTTGATTAAAGAAACAAAGGGCATAGACTTCTATGCCCTATTTTTGTGATTTACAAAAGCAAAAGGGTGGTGAAATCTACTTTTTTTCTTTTAAGAATGATTATTTTATATTATAATATAATGTAGACTTAACTTAAATTAAGGAAAAGGTGAAGAAAAATTGGAATTACCAAAAATAAAAATAGATAATTTCGAGGGTCCCTTTGATTTATTACTTCATTTAATAAAAAAGAATCAAATGAATATTTATAATGTTGAAATATATAAGGTAACTAATCAGTATCTTCAGTATTTAGATAAAATGAAAGAGATGGATTTAGATATAACATCTGAGTTTATAGTTATTGCAGCAACACTTATAGAAATAAAGTCAAAGACTCTTCTTCCTAAAGTAAAGAAGGAGGAAGATGAAGAGGATGAAGAAGATATAGAAAAGAAGTTATTAGAGAAGCTTATCCTTTATAAAAAGATTAAAGAATCCACTAATTTCTTTAGAGAAAGATATTATGATTTAGGTTCTATATATACAAAAAAACCTGAAATTATTGAAGAGGTAAAAACGGAAACTAAAAATGAAGATATACTTAAAAACGTAACACTTTTAGATTTATATAATATATTTAATAATCTTCTTGAGATATATAGAAATAAGCAAAATAAGGCTAATGTTATTGAGAAAAAAATATATGTAGATAAATATAAAGTGGAAGATAAACTTGAGTTTTTAACAGGAAAGATTCAGTCAGGAGCAGTTATGGAATTTGATGATCTTATAGCTGAATGTGAATGTAAAATTGAGTGTGTTGTTACATTCTTAGCTTTATTAGAACTTATTAAACAAAAAGTAGTTAGAGTATATCAGGCAAGTAGTTTTGGAAATATAATAATTGAAAGGTGGCCAGAAGATGAATAATTTTGAAAGTGGACAATTTGAATTTAAAGAAGTATCTAATAGAAGTACCTTAAAAGCCATCATAGAAGCATTATTATTTGTAAGTGGAGAACCTTTAGAATTAAAGGATATAGCATCTCACTTAGAAGTAAGCTTAAATTATGCTAAAGATGTTATAGATGAACTTATGGAGGATTATAAATTTATAGAACGTGGTATTAAGCTTATAACTATAAATGGAGCTTATCAGCTAGTTACAAAAAATGAATATGGGGATTATATACAAAAACTTTTAAAGAAAAATAAAAGACAATCCTTATCTCAGGCATCATTAGAGAGTCTTGCTATTATTGCTTATAAACAACCAATTACAAGAATTGATATAGATGAAATAAGAGGAGTAAAATCAGAAAGTGCTATACAAAAGCTTGTGGAAAGAGACCTTATTAAAGAGGTTGGAAGACTTGAAGTTCCAGGGAGACCTATATTATATGGAACTACAGAAGAGTTTTTAAGACAATTTAATTTACATGGATTAAATGAACTTCCATCTCTTGATTTGTTTATTTTAGAAGAGGAAGAAGCAAGGGAAGCGGCAGAAGCTGCTATTGATGAAGAATAAATTTTTACAGCTGTCATAAAAAAATGACAGCTGTATTTTTGTATAATTGGATTATTTGTGATTAAGTTCACTAGACATAACAGATGAATCAAATTCAGTTTGTTCTACATTATTATTAGTAGCATCTTTATCAGATTTGTTCTTTTTTACAAAGTCTTTGACCATATCTAGAATTTGAGGAACTGTATCAACTATTCTATCATATGTATTATCTGCATCCATAGGAAGAAGTCTTATTTTATCTTCTTTTACAACTAGAAAAGCAACTGGTTTCACACTTACACCAGCTCCAGATCCGCCGCCAAAAGGATATTTACCTTCATGTATATCGCTATGACTAAATTCAGAACCTCCAGACGCAAAACCAAAGCTTACTCTTGAAATAGGAATTATATATCCACCATCCTTTGTTTCAACAGCATCACCTATAACAGTATTTACATCTATCATGTCTTTTAAATTTTCCATTGTACTTTTCATTAAATTATCTACTGGGTGTTCTATACTCATATTTCTTCTCTTTCGAGTTCATCTCCTTTAACTTTTATGTAGTTATTAATTAATAAAACTGCTATAAATATAGTTTTAGCTATTGAAATGGTAAATATACAATTAATTTCTGAATGAAAGAAAAAGCAGTTTTTAAATGTAGGAGTAATTGGAATGTTTAATTTTTTTATATTAAAAACTATACTTAAAGCCCAAGTTAATATAGGAGCATAAGTGTTTATCATTCCAAATGATATTGCAGTAAAGGCAGCGTCTTCTAAAGAATAGTTGAAAAATCCTCTTACATAAAGCTTTGGCTTAAACTTATTTTCATTCATCAAGGTGATAAATCTTATTTTTCCCTTATTAGAGAGGGGCCTTACTTTATACTTTTTCTTTGCTTTTTTCTTTATTTTAGTTGCTTTATCTTTAGTATCTTCATGATTACTTTTAGTTAAGACTTCATTGAAAGACTTTTTGAAAATAGTAAACTTATAAAATTTTATGTATATGTTATCCTTAGAAAAATAAAATTTTAGTTTAAAGGGTATAGGGATAAATAGAAGAACTAAAATAAAAAAAATTATTATTAGAAAAATTTTCATATTATTCCTCCTGAAAATATAACATTCTTATTATTACCTTTTACATAGAAAATAAACTATAAAAATTTATGAATAAGGTATTAAATTCTTATAAAAAAGACAAACTACATTATGTAGTAGAAATTAGAAGGTGATGATTATGAAATTAAAATTTAAATTTAAATTTAAGAATATATCAACAATTATATTGACGTTAATTTTTCTTTTTAATAATGCCCAGTGTTGTTATGGCCATGAAAAAGGCAAGTTCAAGGTGAGTGCACATCATGCTATAGCTATGGAAAGAGAAAGCAGACAGGTTCTATTTGAACAAAATGCATATGATTTAGTTCCAATGGCTAGTACAACTAAAATTTTAACAGCACTAATTACTATTGAAAGAGGAAACTTAGATGATAAGTTTACTGTAAGTAAAAATGCTGCTAGCATTAAAGGTTCTAAAGTTGGATATAAAGCTGGTGAAGAAATAGCAGTAAGAGAATTGCTATATGGGCTTATGTACAAGTCAGGTAATGATGCTGCTATCACTTTAGCTGAAGGAATAGGAGGATCAATTGAAGGATTTGCAGATATAATGAATCATTATGCAGTAAGCATAGGAATTCTTGATTCTCATTTTGAATCACCTCATGGATTAGATTCTAGAGAGCATTATTCTTCAGCTTATGACTTAGCTTTATTAACAGCTAAGGGCATGGAATATGAAACCTTTAGAGAAGTAGTTGGAACTAAACAAATATCAAAGGATAAATATAATTTTACAAGAGATTACAATAATATAAATAAGATATTATGGAAAATACCAGGGGCTAATGGTGTTAAGACTGGTTATACAGGACAGGCTGGAAAATGTTTAGTTTCTTCTATTAATGATGATGGAAGAGATATAATAATAGTAGTTCTTGATTGTCCAGATAGATGGAATGTAACAGAAAAAATATATAATCATGTTAAGGAAAGTATGGCATATGAAAGTATGGCAACAAGGGAATTAGTTAAAAAAGATGAAGAATATAGTTTTAATAAAGATGAGATACAGTTTGAAATGAGACTTTAATTATTGCGAAAAGTATGAGAATTTGGTAATCTTATAATGAAAAAGAAAGAAGGAGATATACCAATGGATAGAGAACAAATATTAAGCACAGTAGACCATACTCTTCTAACTGTAACTTGTACATGGGAAGAAATTAAGAAAATATGTGATGAAGGAATGAAATATAAAACAGCATCAGTTTGTATTCCACCATCATATGTTAAGAGAGCAAAAGAATATGTAGGAGATAAATTAGCTATCTGCACAGTTATTGGTTTTCCAAATGGATATATGACTAAAGCAGTTAAGGCATTTGAAACAAAAGATGCTTTAGAAAATGGAGCAGATGAAATAGATATGGTAATTAACCTTGGAATGGTTAAAGATAAACAATATGACTTAGTTGAAGATGAAATAAGAACTTTAAAAGAAGTTTGTGGTTCAAATATTCTTAAAGTTATAATAGAAACATGTTACCTTACAGAAGAAGAAAAAATAAAGATGTGTGAAGTAGTAACAAAGGCTGGAGCAGATTTCATAAAAACATCAACAGGTTTTGGAACAAACGGAGCAACTAAAGAAGATTTAGAATTATTTGCAAAATATGTTGGTCCAGACGTTAAGATAAAGGCAGCAGGTGGAGTTAAAGACTTAGAAACTGCTGAAGAATTTATTAATATTGGAGCATCTAGACTTGGAACAAGTAGAATAATAAAAATATTTAATAACGAAGAAGCACAAGGTTATTAAAATATAAAAAAGTCCTGTAAAGTTTTTTACTTTAAAGTGGACCCCTTGTCAAGGACACAATAAAAAAAGGGACTAGGAAGCTAATAA
>CAKVFO010000187.1 GCA_934746785.1 uncultured Clostridium sp.
ACCTAAGGATATTTCTTGGAATGATTTCCAAACTCTTATGAAGGGACAGGGAAATACTGCTGAGAAGGCTGCGGCTTTTAGTAAGTTTAGTGTCAAAAAGGTTAAAGTTACTGAGTATAGTGCAACTAATACTAAAGAAGTAAAATGTTTAAGTGAATGGTTATCAGATGATAAAAAACTTTTAAATGAAGTAGAAGAATGGTATAGAAATAAACCAGAATGGTGGAGTATAGATCCAGAAAATACGGATGTTTTTTATAGAACCAAAGCTGAAGTAGACGAGATAAGAAAAAAACCAGGTGAAGGTGGTGGACATCATCCACATGGATTAGCTTTAGGTGGCCCAGAAGGACAAAAACTTACTCCAACTGGAGAGACAGCAAAAATAAAAAATGATACACATAGTAAAGTTACAGGACTTCAAAGACGTGTAATTAATAGAATAAAGAAAAAATTAAAGTAAGAGGAGAATATATGGATAAAATAAATAATAAGTTTATTGAATGGACTAAAGAGAATAATTGGAATGTAATAGAAAAAGAAGAACCATTATTAAAGCTAAATAATGAGATAACTACTAGATATAAAAATATTCCTGAAGGATATTTAGATTTCTTAAATATTGTAAAGCAGCTTATATCACCAAGTGAAAAAACTTGGTTCTTATGTGAAAATGAGTATAACAATAACTCTGATATTGCGTTTAAGTGGAATGAATTTGAATTGTTAAGTTTAGAAGCAGCAGAAGATGATGAAGAATGGAAAGAAGAAATTAGTTCTTGGTGGGATAATATATTTCCAATAGTTATGTCTGTGGATGGAGGATATTCATTTTATGCAATAAATTTAAAGGATGGTAAAAGTTCGATAGTAAAGGGATATGAACCAGAGTTTGAAGAGGTAGAGGAAATATCAGAAAGCTTTGAAGAGTTTATAGATTTAATAATAAATGAGAAAGTTAAGTTGTTATAATGTTAGAGAACCAGTAGATTCACAAATAGGCGAAGGTTTAAAGTTTATTAATGTGTGCAATTAGAGAGGATAATTATAAAAGGAAAGATAAATGTATGGAGTTAGATTTTTTAAAAAAGTATATATTAAATAAAAGTGAATCAATTACGCTATTGTCAACGGATGAAATTTTAAATTTAGATAATGAAGTGGTACCAACTAATTGGATAAAAGCATTTAAAGAAGAAAGTTTTAAAGATAGAAGAGAAACAATACTAAAAGAATGGAAAGAAAATGTTGGTTCTGAACTTAGTAATACTATTTCCTATCTAGAGAATTATTGTATAGCTATAGATATGCTAAAGATAAATAATAAGTATTCTTTATTATATACTATACAAAATAGGGATGGCAAAATATTATTTTATGAAGGAAGAAATCCTTTAGATAAAATTAAAAATGATAATCTTATAGGGGTATGGAGTAAAATGCCTGAAAAGATAAGAGCTTTTTATGAAAGAGTGCATAATGGATTTTACTATTATGCTAGTAAATCAATGGGGTTAAGTTCATATGATGAGATATTCTGTCTTGATGATTATGAATGGGGGATTTTAGAAGAAGTTTCAGATTTGAAAATTGATTTAAAGACATCATATGCATTTTTTTCAAATGGTATAGGAATGTATGTTGCAGTTGATTATAATAGATTCTCAAATTCTAATTCAGTTTTATGGTCAAGTAAAGAAGAGCCTGAGTATGAAATTAATTTTTGGGATATTATCGATGAATGGATAGTAATAGGTTTTGAATAAATATTTATATTAATCAGTTATTTAACGAAGATATAATTAAGTTATGAAGAGGTATTACTTTTTAAGGAGTACCTCTTTTAAATTTACAGGAGATATACTATGGATGACAATAATGACATTATGTATAGAAGTATATGGTATGGGGAAGTAGACAACACTATAGAAGTTGAAGAGTTATGGGATAAAGTTAATGGTGATATCAATGAAAAGGATAAGCTTTTAGGAGTTATTGAATTATTGAAACGCGGAGAATTTTCAGCTAAAGCTATATTAATTGATATTATGAACAAAAGTAATGATATTAGTGTTATAAATCTTTGCATGAGAGTTTTTTGTTCAGTTGTAGATCATAAAGATATAAAAAATGTGGAGAACCTTTCTATATTATCTAGAGCTGATGAAGAGATAATAAGATTATTTGCTTCAACATCAAAGTACACGCTATCTTATGAGGTTGTGCCTTATTTACTTGCTACCCTTGAAGAATGGGAAGATTCTAACGTAGAAACAACCATAAGAGATGCTTTAGATTGGATATTGAATTATCAGGAATATATGGCAGAGGACTCTGCTGTTGATGAGATTGGAGAATTTTATTTTGATATTAGCAGTGAAATAGAGACAGGAAAGTATTATTACGAAGGTGGCTTAGCTTTTCCAGGAGCTTTAACAAAAGAGTTACTAGATGCCAGTGCAGTTTCAAGAGTAAAAGGAGAAAGCTTAAAATTGAGTATTATTCCAAAGATGCTTTCAATTTGGTCTGGAGTTAAGTGTCCAGTAGAGTATTATACAGTGGTTAATGATGAGCTAATGAGAGATGTTATAGATTATGTTAAACAGTTATCTGATATGAATTGGGAAAGAGGATGCAAGTATTTTTATGGACATAAAATAGATTAAATGACTTACTTTCAAGCATCTAACGATTAGGATTAGGTGCTTTAGTTAGTTTTAGTGTGGAATATTATGCAATAAATTTAAGGGATGGTAAAAGTTCAATAGTAAAAGGATATGAGGTAGATTTTGAAGAGGTAGAAGAGGTAGCAGAAACCTTTGAAAAGTTTATTGATTTAATTATAACTGAGAAAGTTAAGTTATTATAAGGGGCATTTATAAGTCTTTAAGATAGAAAAAGTTTGAAATAATAAGCTGGTTTCTGTTTTGAACAGGAGCCAATTTGTTTTTTTATTTTGTTGATGAGTGGAGGACAATAAATGAGAATAAAAGAAAATACAATTGTTTTACCAGTGCCAACTACTGAATTGTTAGTGGAAAAGGAGAGGAAGTGGAGATTAACTTTACCTTCAGATTATAGGGACTTTATTATAAAGTATAATGGTGGAGAACCAGTAGAATGTGAGTTTAAATGTAACAATCGTAATTATTTAATTACTAGATTTCTTTGTATATTAAAGAATGTTAAAGAATCTGAAAGTGGATGGTATGATATTGGAGTAGTTGAATCACAGATAGGCGAACGTTTAACTGATAATGAAGATTTATTAGGTATTGAAGTTTTACCAATAGCAGAATTATTTGCAGGAGATTATCTATGTTTAGACTTTAGAAATAATAAAGAAACTCCTGAAGTATGTGTATGGAGTCATGAAGAATCAGATGAATTTGATCCTGTAACATATAAAGTAGCAGATACTTTTTCAGAGTTTATTAATAAGTGAATTAGAAAGATTAATTTATTGTATAGCAACTAACATATGTAGAGAAGAGTAAAAAATTCAAAACAAGAAAGGAGTTTATCCTAAGTTAATGGATAAGCTCCTTTTAAGGCAGTGGAATATTTAATTAGAAGCCTTTAAATAATGGAGGAAATTAAGGTGTGAATTATAATATTTTTATTAAAGACAATAAAAACAAGTTTTATCCAATAACAATAGAAGAAATAAAAAATGATATGAAAAATAGAATAAAAAAGATACTTGATATATGGAGAAAATATGTTGCTAATGAGTTTGAAAATACAATAGCATATTTAGAAAGAAATTTGGAGAGTGTTGATTTAGTAGGATATGACGGAAAAATTTCTATAATATATGGAATAAAAATGTCTGATGGAGAGATAGATTATTATGAAGGTGGAAATCCAAAGGAATTATTTAATCCAAGTCAGTTTGTTACTTACTTTGATGATGATGAGTGGGGGGATAATAGAGGAGTTAGAAGAACCATTGAAAATTGATAAAAGTAGTAGAACTTTACCAAAACCAAGTACTGAAAGAATTAGATGTTTTGAAAAGACTTATAGGGTAGAGCTGCCTGTTGAATATAATGGTGAAAAATTTGAAACTAAAGAAGTTTAAAAACTATTAGTAAGTCTACTAATTAAGAAAATAAATACTAAGATAAATGCTAAGATAGTCATGGTTTTATCTTTATGTTCAATTTTTCTTTGTAATAATGAGATAACTAGAAAAGTAAATATACCAATTGTATTTAATTGTTTCCAGAGAGAAGAGAAAATGAGGTTAGTGAAAATAAGCAGGTCAACATCATTATATAAGAGAGGTGTTATTGTAATTATAGGGTTAGGATGAATTAAGTTGAGGATCAAGATAAGAAAATTGAAATTGACTTATAATTTAAATCTTTTTAAACACAAATATAGGAGAAACTCCTGTAGCTTGGCATATTATTGAATTAGCTTCATCTTCATCGGAACTTGGAATAGGAATTTCTTTATTAACCTTTTTGTTACCCCCAAGTTGGGATTTGTTGTAGAGAAAGATAGATGACAATAAGCTAAAAAGCTTCTAGAAAACGAGTAAACAAAGATTTTTTGTGAGCAATGTTATCAAAAAAACGGATTTTCATACAAGATATTTAAATAAAAAAAGTAAACTACATATTTACAAATGTTTGTTTGTATTTTATAATCATAGAGAATTTTGTTTCAGGAGGATAAAAATGAAAAAAATACTAAAAAAAGAATTAATAATATCGTTATCATTAGCTTACAAAGAATCCTGATATAATATCAGAAGAATTTGGTGCAGAACATACTATAAGCTTAAAGAAAGTAAATGATAAAAGTCGTACAGGTAGAAGATATGCTGCTGCAAGTTATGCTTATGATTATAAGGCAGCTGTAGCGTATGCTCGTAAATGGGCTTATTCTAAGAACCCTGAATATCCAGACTGGATAAAACAAGGAACTGATTGTGCTAACTTTGTATCTCAAAGTATATATGCAGGTGCGCCAGTAATGAATGCGTCTGGAAGATGGTACATGGGAAGTTTAGTTTATGGAGTTGCATGAACTACTGGAAAAGGCTGTTATTCTCAATAATTGAGGTGATACTTTATTAAAAAGAAATATTTAATATTTATAGTTGTATTGTTTTTAATATCCATAAGTGGATTTATGTTTTACATAATTAATTCTGATAAGAACAAACATTATGTATCAGCTGATGATTTGATAGGTAAAGTTTATACATATGAACATGGATATGATGAAAGGATGAAAGATATCATTTCTGAAGAAGCATTTTTAAAAGTAAATTCATACAGATTTTATGAAGATAAAAACTTTAAAATGCCAATAACTATAGATGTAAAGTTAGATGAACTTAATCAAAAGAAAATTGATGGTAAGATTGCTGTATATTTTGAATATGATAAGTTTGTCTATGATAGAGATGGAAATGAAATATCTGGAGTTTTAAAAGCTCCAGCAGTAGCCTTCATCATTGAAAGTGAAGACAAATTGTATATTGAAGATGTACAATTATATGAAAATATCAAAGAAGTTCCTAAGGAATATAAATAATGGATGTGTATAGGTTAGAGAACATATAGGAAATTAAAAACTTTTTTTGAGAGCGAGTACTGATTATAACTGGCTTTCCAATATGTAAGTCGTCCAATACGTTAAAAAATAATTGTAGGCCGCAAAAGAACCGAA
>CAKVFO010000188.1 GCA_934746785.1 uncultured Clostridium sp.
CGACTGGTTGTGTTTTGGAGCATAAAAATATTACTTCTATCCTCCCATTTTGCTTTTAGAACCTTTTGCATGGCTGAAAAAAGTGTTTGCTGTGCTGAAAAGCGTGGTGCAAGAGCAGAAAAAATTGCTTTAATGGCAGGGCAGTATAACAAAAAACAATATGCTAAATTTTTAAAAGAAATTTTAAAAGGTGGACAATATGAAGGAAACTTAGCATTTGTTGGAGCAGAAGCTATTCGTGATGAAGAAATTATTATTAGTGCACTTCAGCATGAAAGTATATTAGTAAATATAAAAGCTGTAATACTTATGGCTAAAATAGTAAGTGATGAGGAAATAATAAAATCCCTTAGTTTATGAAAAGTTTGGTGCTAGAGAAGCATTAATTATACTTCCTATATGTAAGGAAGAAACTGTTAAAGAGTGGCTTTAAAAGATAGGATACAAAACAGAATCTTTAGCAAAGTTTGCAATTAATCATCCAAAAGTTACTGCAGATTATTTTGAAAAATGTCTTAAAGAAACTTCAGAAAGCCAGCGCCAGTATGTTTGGTATAGATTTCATGATGCAGTTAAGATATTAAGCATAGTTATGCCAGAATTTATTTTAGATACATTTATTGAGTATGGACCAAAAAGATTAATATTTGACTTTAATAATGAAGCTATATATTTAATAAAGAGTAATCCAGAAAAGATGTTTAAAATAATTACAGCAGAAGAAAGCCGTCAGGACTTATTAAGATATGGAATAAATCCAAGTATTTTAAGAAGGATAAATTTATTTACTCTAGATATGTGGATAGAAATCGGCAAGATTTTTGTGAATAAACCTTTAGAAATTAGAAAAGTTTTAAAAGTACTAAAGGGTGAAGAAAAAGTAGAATTCTATAAAAAAGTATATGAGGTAGAGGAGTTTAAAACAAGAATTATTCCTGAATTTATACTAAAGCTACTTCCTGAACAGCTGCGTATAGAAGAAGTAAAACGTATGCTTTTAATTGATGAGATAAGTGAAAATGATAGAAGAAAATCAAGCATAATGGCTTATTTAGAAGCAGATGAAGCTAGAAAATATTTTGAAGAGGAAAGAAAAAGTTCTGATGTAGAAAAAAGATCTCAGGCTCTTAGCGCTTTAGTTTTAAGTAGTGATTTAAAAAGAAACGGAAGCATGAAAGAAACGCTTAATTATATTAAGTATATAAAAAATGATCAAGATCCAGTTAAATATAAAGTTGCTAAGGCTTTAAGTGAAGCATCATATAAGAATTATGGTGATGATGAAGCAGAAATATTAACTAGTATTTTAGAAAGTATGATTAGTTCTAGAGATGCTTCTTTTGATACTGTAAATGAAGTTTATAAACTTTCATTAAAAATTATTCAAGGAAGATGTAAAGAAACAGAAAGTAAGATTTTTAAATTAGCAGTAAAGATATTTGTTAAAACTGCATCTAAAAATAGAGTCATAAGATTTAATAAACCTTTAAGAACACTTGATAAAAAGCTTGATAAGATATTATTTGAAGAAATTTCAAAGGTGATAATTTCAGAGATGAAAAGTGAAAATTATGACTTACTTTTTGATTTTGCTTCTTCGTTAGGAGAACGTGCTTTTGAAATTAATGAATTACAAAAACTTATAAAAGAAGTTGTACTTAAAGAAAAAAGTGAATATCAAGTTTCTACTGCTATTAGTTTATATTTAGCAGATAAGAAAACTCGTGATGAAAGAGTAAAAGAGTTATTAATGTTTGATAAGTCTTATATTAAGTTTAAAGAGGTATACTTACATCTTCATAATAGGAGACAAGCATGGCTGGATGATTTTATAGAAAGAAAAGCATTAAGAGGTAAATTCTTTAGTGGTAGAACTATTTTTGCCTTACCTGTAGAAACAGGTTTCTATAGATGGCTTCCACGTCAGCAGAAACTTTTTACAAATATTATTGGAAGTGCAGCAGTTGATGATAGTTATAATTCATCACAAAGATGCAGCTATATTAGAATGATGTCAAATATGCCAGTAGTTGATTTAAAGATATTTTTTTAGATAATTTAGATGGTGATAGAGCAAAGGCAGCTATGTATTCTTTAAATAGATGCTTAAAAAGAATACATCCAAAGAAAGCTTCAGAAATAATTAAATCAATTTTAGAAAGAGATAATCTTAAGATAACAGTTAGAAAAGAAGCAATTAGATTACTTGTTAAATATAAAAATGATGAAAGCTTTAAACTTTTAATTAAGGAATATAGAAAAGAAAATCTTCATAAAGATGTTAAAGTAGCAATAGGACAAGCTGTTAAAAATTATTTATGTTATGAAGAAAGCTGGGAAGTTTTAGAGGATATATCAAAGGATCATAGATATGAATTAACTTCTTGTATTTTAAATCAATCATATAATGGAATAGATATAGAATATCGTGAAAGATATTTAAATTTATTAATTAAGTTATCAAAAAGTAATGAAAATCAAAATGCAATTTTAGCTTTTGCTGAAATGAGGCATTGGAAGGAAGTAAATGAAAGCTTAATAGCTAAAACAATATCAGAAGAAGTTTGCAGTTTAGAAAGAAAAAATGTATGGAATATTGCCTGTTCAACATTAGGACACATTTGTAAGGATGGTAATATTAATGAGTATATTATTTCAATATATGAAAAATTATCAACAGAAGATAATGATGTTAAGTATAGAAGTATTGATGAAAGGGATATGCCCCATAGACAGCGCTTAGCAGTACTTACTAATGTTCTTATAAGCTTTGATTACTTAACTAGACTTTCATTAAAACCTTTGTATTTAAATATAATAAAGATACTTAATGAAAAAGATAGTTATATTAATTTACAACTATCATTATATAATGCACTTATTGATTGGAAAAATCCATCTGAAGCTTCTAATATAATAAATGAAGCAGTTTCTTTAGCTAATATATCACCTTATTATATTAATGAATTTTCAGTGGAGGTAGAAGAGAATCTTAAGCGGAATGAAAGCTTATGGCAGGCAGAAGATTTACTTAAAATAGTAGATAATATGTTAGAAAGTAAATCTACAGAAGCATTATGTGTTTGTTTTGATATATTTAAAGTAGCAGGTAAGAAGCTTCTATGGAATGAAGAGTGTAGAAATCTTTTAAGTAAATTTAGAAGTCATCCTAATAAAGCTATTTCAATACTTGCCTTAAATACATGGTGCATAGGAGAATAAATAGACCAATTTTGGTGAAACTAACTATAACATTTTAAACTTGGAGGTTGTGATAATGAAAAGTTTATTTAAGAAGATTATAGTTAGTTTTCTTATTTTATTGATAATGCCTGTTCCTGTTAAGGGGGAGGAGTATAAGTATATTGGAGATTCAACAGAGGAATATGTTTTAAAAGATAGAACAATGAAGATACCCTATATAACTGTTGATGGTCTTCAGGCTTACTGCGCAGAATATGATAAAAAGGTACCTAATAATATAAAATATAAAAAGTTTGAGGGCGGCAAAGAATATGATACTATAGGAGTATTAGCAATATTATATAATGGTTATCCAGCAAATATATCATGTCTAAAAGAAAAATATTCTTTAAGCAATGAAGAAGCTTTAATGTATACACAATATGCTTTGTGGAATTATATAGAAGGCTGGGATAGAAATAAGATAGATAATGCTTATGCTAAAGAATTATTAAGAAAAGCAGATGATAAAGAATTTGAAAATGCAGAATTTAAGATAGATGAAAGTAAGCTTATTTTAAAGCAAAAGAATGATAACTTTGAAACAGATTTAATCTCAACTAGCGGATTAAAGGGAAAATTTATTATTAAGACAAATAACGGAACAAAGATATATGATGAGAATGGTCATGAAAGATATAATTTTGAAGTAGGAGAAAGTTTTATAATAAGAAATGTTTCTCTTCAAAAAGAGGAAAGCAAAATAATAATAGATAGTGAATATAATTTTTTAAGTATGGATGTGTATGAACCAGAAGATAGTCAATATCAAGATCTTATACTTACTTCTACTAACTTAATAGAAAATAGCAGAGAAGATGTAGTTAAAGCAGATTTGACTACTAATAGAAATGTAGTTCAGACATCAGATAATGAGATTATATATTTATTTATAATTATATTAGGATGTGGAATATATATATTGTTAAATTTAGACCTTAAAAAGAGATACAAATAGGTACCCTTTTATTTCCTTCTATTATATGTTATAATTCTAGTGTTTTATGAAATTAAGATAGGAGGAATAAGCATGTCAGGACACTCAAAATGGCATAACATACAAGCAAAAAAAGGTAAGGCTGATGCTAAAAGAGGAAAGATATTCACAAGAATAGGTAAAGAATTAGCCATAGCTATTAAAGAAGGTGGCCCTAATCCGGAAAACAATGCTAAACTTAGAGATGTTATAGCAAAGGCAAAAGCAGCAAATATGCCTAATGATAATATAAATAGAGCTCTTAAAAAAGCTGAAGGAGAAATGAATACAGTTAACTATGAAACAATTGTATACGAAGGTTATGGCCCAAGTGGAGTTGCTGTAATTGTTGAAACTCTTACTGATAATAGAAATAGATCTGTTGCTAATGTAAGAAATGCATTCACTAAAGGTGGCGGAAACATGGGTAACTCAGGATGCGTTAGCTTCATGTTCCAAGAAAAAGGTGAATTAGTTATAGAAAAGGCAGATAGAGATGAAGACGAAATGATGATGATGGCTCTAGATGCTGGTGCAGAAGACTTCAATGCTGATGAAGATGAAGTATTTGTAGTAACAACTACTCCAGAAGATTTCTCAACAGTACGTGAAGCTTTAGAAGAACAAGGAGTAGAATTCTTAGAAGCAGCAGTTAAGATGATACCAGATACATATACTGCAATAGATGAAGATGCAGCTAAGAAGATGCAAAAGATGTTAGACTTACTTGATGAAGATGATGATGTTCAAGAAGTTTACCACAATGCTGAGTTCCCTGAAGGATGGGAAGAATAGGCAGTATAAAGCCAGTAATAATCAAGCTTTAAGACAGTTTGCTTAAAGAAAAATAACAGGAAAATAAGCCATGAAAATGAGTTTTTTATGACATACATTCTGTTAAGTTACAGTTTTTATTATGAAATATGAATAATAAATGCAGGTAAATGAAAAGCCTCTTTTGTTATGATGTATATCTTATTTAGAACTAAGGTGTACTTCAGAGCAAAGGAGTTTTTTTCTTGAAGAATAAAATATCATAATAAGAAGAAGAATCGGTTAGATAAACTAATTTTAAAGAAAATCAATATGTATTAATAGAGAATAGAGGAACTATGGTAGAAAAATTATTAAAATAATGGGAATGACATTTTTGTATGATTATAAGACTATAGAATAAGAATTACATATTTTACTGGTGGTTATGACTATCTTAAGAAGAGCTTTAAAAAATAAAGCAGGTAAGATCCTATAACATCTGTTATAGTTTCTTCATCTGTCAAAGAAATTTTATACTTTCCTCGTATTTGAAATACTAAATAGTGTAGACGAATATTTTTATATTTTCTACGGAAACCTAACTAGTGAAAATT
>CAKVFO010000189.1 GCA_934746785.1 uncultured Clostridium sp.
ATTTAAAGCTCTCAATTCCTTTAGGAGCATATCAAACTTTTCATAATCAGCATGAGAAAAATTAAATCTTGGGATAGTCATGCCATTTTCTATGTAAGATTTTATATCTTCTATATTTTTAACCCTTGGGCCTATAGTACAAACTAATTCCATAAACTCACCCCTAAAACACATATTATTTAAAATATATGCTTAGAATTTTTAAACTATGTTAGTAAATCTTTTTTTCATATGTTATTATATAATAGTTTTATAAATTGATTTGTGGAAAGGCTGAAAATATGAATTTTAGAGATTTAGGAATTAGTAAAGACATTGCAGATAAATTACATAGAGAAGGAATTAATACTCCAACTCCTATACAAGAAGAGGCTATAAGACTTATAAAATCAGGTAAGGATGTTATAGCAGAAGCTCAGACAGGAACTGGTAAAACTTTAGCTTTTCTCCTTCCTGTATTTGAAAACATAGATATTAATTCTAAAAATACTGAGGTTTTAATTTTAACTCCAACTAGAGAGCTTGCAATTCAAATATATGATGAATGTGAAAAACTTAAGGAAGTTAAAAATATAAATCTACTAGCAGCATATGGTGGTAAGGATATTGGTTCACAATTGAAAAAGCTTAAAGGAAATCCAATCCACTTAATTATAGCAACTCCAGGAAGACTTTTAGATCATTTAAAGAGAGGTTCTATTAATCTTTCAAAACTTAAGACTTTTGTTTTAGATGAAGCTGACCAAATGCTATTAATGGGCTTTAAAAATGAAGTTGAAGATATTAAATCACATTGTTCTAAGAAACATCAAATGCTTTATTTCTCAGCTACAATGGATTCTAAGGTAAAGAAGCTTGCTTATAGATATATGAAAGACCCATCTGTTATTTCTATTAAGAAAGAAAGCGTAACTTTAGAAAATATAAGACAGGAAGTTGTAAAGACTACTGACAGATGGAAACAGGATTCTTTAAAAAAGGTTTTAGATGAAGATAATCCATTTTTAGCTTTAATTTTCTGTAGAACTAAAAGAAGAGCGGATAATTTAGAAATGGCTTTATCACAAGCTGGTTACAACTGTGCAAAGATACATAGTGATGTTCCTCAAAATAAAAGAGAAAGAATTATGAAAAACTTTAGAGAAGCTAAAATTCAATATTTAATAGCTACTGATGTTGCAGCAAGAGGTATTGATATAACAGGTGTTGACCACATATATAATTATGATATTCCTGAAACTAAAGAAAGCTATATCCATAGAATTGGAAGATGTGGAAGAGCTGGTGAGAAGGGATATACATGTATGTTTGTAGACCCTAAGGATTTTAGAATGCTTGAAGAAATTGAAGAGACAATTGAAATGACTATTCATGAAAGACAAATAGAACTTTAATCCTTTTTACTTAAAAGAACAAGAACCTAAAAAAGATTCTTGTTCTTAAATTTAATCTTCTACTTTTAATACTGGTCTAACGTTTGGAACTAGTACTTCATCTGGATCAAAGAATAATTTTCTTAAGCTGTCTTTACACTCAAGTAAAGTATATCCATCAATATTATATCTAGGAGTAATTATCAAATTTCCTGCATACTCATTTTCAGGCAGTCTGCTTACATTACAGTAAGTGTCAAAACCAAATTCAGTTACTAAATTAACATTGTTCCCTTCAAGTGTTGCTCCAAATGGTGAAATAAAAAGATTAGTATCTCCTAAAATAGGTTTAATTTCATCATTCCACTTAGTAAAATCATATTTTAGATTATCATAATTTTGAACTCCCTGAAAAAATCCATCACCATTATGAGTATAAGAGTGACTTGCAAATGTCCATCCATCTTCCTTTAACTTTTCAGCTACTTTTTTAGCTTCTTCTTTTTCTTCTTCAGTCTTAAGTCTGTAACCTAAGGCACCTTCATAGCCTGTAATTGCAAGTGTTCCTTTTGCTCCTCTATAAGAAAAGTCTGGATGTTCTTTTATAAAATCATCAACTATAGGAACCATATCTCCATCTCTTGTAACCTGTTCTTCATTATTCTTATTTCTAACTAAAGTAGAAACCTGATTATCTTCATCAATTACAAGCCTGTCAGCAAAGCCGTCAGTTTTCATATAATCATAGTAATTAACATCATCTTGTGATAATATTAAAGGCTTCTTTCCTTCAGGAAGATAAACATCTTGTATCACTGTTTTTCCAATTGAATCCTGTTTATATACATCTTTAATGTTTACTAGTACATATCCTCTTTCATATAGATTTGGAAGTATATTCTTAAATTCATCAACAGTAACAAACCACATATTATATCCATTAGCAGAATGTCCAATATTGTCAAAGGCAAGTTCTGGATAAACTATTAAGCTGTGAAAGAATATGTGCTCTACTTCTCCAGTATATTTAGCAAAACTATCCTTATATTCAGTATATTCATCTATTTTCTTTTGTACGTCAATGTCTTCAGCTAACCAGCTATTTTCATTAAGTTTTTCTATAGCCTCATCAATATAGTATCCTTCCTTTAACTTTTCAGCTTCTTCTAAGATTTCAGTTTTAGTACCCTCATTCTCACCTGAATCACTGTTAGATTCAATAGTACTGCTATCTGCTGCACAGCCAGCAAGTAAAAGTGATAAAAATAGGCAGCATGTCTTCAATAGTTTTTTCATATTTAATCCTTTTAAAAATTACTACATTTATATTATTATTTTTTTTAAAATTATATGTATAAAAAACAATATTACAGGTCATAATAATAATGTCTTACAAAAAGATATTTATTATGCTTGGGATCAGAGTAACTTCTGATATACCCGTTAATCTTTAAAAGACAAAAGAGCTTATGAAGTTTATACCTCATAAGCTCTTTTACTATATATTTAAAGTAGAATTTATTTATTATATTCATCGTATAATTTTTTAAATTCAGGTAATGATTTTTCAATGGTTTCTGGCTTAACACAATAAGAAACCCTTACATAACCTGGACATCCAAATGGATCAGCTGGAACTACGAAAATATCATGTTTTGCTGCCTTTTCTGAGAATTTTTCAGCATCCTCTTCTAAAGTTTTTAAGAATAAATAGAAAGCTCCATCAGGCTTAACACATTCATAACCTATTTCAGTTAAACCATTTAAAATTAAATCTCTATTCTTCTTATATATATCAACATCAACAGTTACCCCTTGAAGTTTAGCTACAAGCTTTTGGAAAAGTGATGGTGCACATACATACCCTAAAGCTCTTCCAGCTCCACAGCAGGCTAAATAAGTCTTTTCTGATTCTTCCATCTTATTAGATACAGCAATGTAACCAATACGTTCGCCAGGAAGTGATAAAGACTTACTATATGAGTAACATACAAAAGTATTATCATAGTAATTTAAACAGCAAGGAACCTTTAAATCATCATATACGATTTCCTTATATGGTTCATCTGCTATTAAGTAAATAACATGGCCATATTCCTTAGACTTCTTATTTAAAAGATCTGAAAGCTTTTTAATAGTTTCTTCAGTATAAACAACTCCAGATGGATTGTTAGGTGAATTTATCATAACAGCCTTAGTTTTTTCATTTATAGACTTTTCAAATTCATCAAAATCTATTTGAAAATCCTTCATATTAGGCTTAACTACAACTAGTTTTGCTTTGCATCCTTCAACAAAAACTCTGTATTCTGGGAAGAATGGTGCAAAAGTAATTATTTCATCACCTTCTAAAGCTATTGCCTTAATTGCTATACTTAAAGATGCACATGCCCCTACTGTCATATAAATATTTTCAGATGTTAATGTTGTATTATTTATTTTATTAATATAATCTGCTATAGCTTTTCTAACTTCAGCATCACCTTTATTAGCAGTGTAACCATGAATTGTTTCATGTTCATTTTCAATAAGTTCAATTAATGTTTTTTTAACTATCTCTGGTGCTGGAATACTTGGATTCCCTAAACTAAAGTCAAAAACATTTTCTTCCCCTATTTCAGCTTTTCTTTTTTGTGCTTCTCCTGCTACTCTTCTTATAGACGAACCTTTACTTCCAAGTTCATACATTTCTTCTGAGTACATCTTTTTTCCTCCTAACTAATAATATATTTATTGCTATTTTACTTTTCTAACTTCTTAACTCCATCTAAGTAACTTTGAATATGATTATAAATCAAAGGTTTCTCACTTTCTAACGTGTTTAATTCCTCAACTAAATCTATAACAGTATTTGAACTTTTTAAATTAGTATCTACTGAATCTTGAATTTTCGTAATATTATCGCCTAAAAAGTTAATTGTCTTCATATTTTCTAGTATTTTATTTGATACAGTCTTATTACTTTTTTCAAGAAGATTAAACTTGTCTAATGCATTATCAATTGAAGAAGTTGTATTATCAACATTAGCACTAAGAGCAGTTAAGGCTTCCTTCATTAAAGTAACTGTATTATTTATATCTTCAAGCTGCTTATTTATTTCATTAGCTGTCTTCTTTGTTGTTTCAGCAAGCTTTCTATCTTCTTCAGCAACTACTGAGAATCCCTTTCCTGCTTCACCAGCCCTAGCAGCTTCAATACTTGCATTTAAGGCAAGTAGATTAGTCTGGTCACTTATATCATTAATATGTCTTAAATGATCATTTACAGACTCAATATTCTCCTCTAACATATTAAAGTCATTCTTAAACCCATTAATACTAGAACCAGTGTCTCCAATAGTTGAACAAAGTGATGAAAAGCTGCTTCTGCATCCACTTAAATTATCATTATTATGATTAATTTGTCCAACTACTTCATTAAGCTCATTAACAGACTTTGAAATATCTTTTCCAATAGAGTTTGTTGCATCTTCAACTATTTTAGCATTTTTGTTAACTAAATTTGATGATTCTTTAATTTTTAAAATACTTTCAACAATGGTAGAATCCCCATCAATAAGCTTATCTACGCTTTCCTCTATCTTCCCAAGTGTATGAACTAAAACATCTTTGCCTTTATCTTTTTCAGGTTTTCTGTTGACAAACACCTCTTTTACTGTTTCTTTTTCCTTTGGTTTAACCTCTTTACTCTTCCAAAATAACATATTTATACCACCCTTTTAACATTCTTTAAATAAACAAACAGATAAAGTTTGATTAGCATGCGAATCACAATATTGTTCCCCATAAGATGTCATGCATGAAAACTCTCCATAAGTGCTTAAATATTTTCTAAATTCATTCATTATATTTTCTTTTTCAAATAAATTTGTTCTGAATATACAATTAATAAAGATACCACCAAGGTATTTATCTTTAATTTTTTCAGCTCTGTTTTTCCATAATTCTAGATAATTAATTGGATCACAAATTGATATATAGGAGTGATTAAAACTCCTTGCATATGTATTAAAGCTTTTACTTTCCATACTCATAATGGATGTTATAAAATATCTTTCACCTATACGTCTTGCAATTGGATGTGATATAAATTTAGTATCTAAGTTACTGATATCCGTATTTAGTTCTTTGCAATAGTAGTCAGCTGCTGGTTGATTATTTATTTCGAAAATCTTTCTCTTAAATAAATCAC
>CAKVFO010000190.1 GCA_934746785.1 uncultured Clostridium sp.
TACAACATAGATTCAAATCCTGATACTAGGATAAGAATTTATAAGGTTTGTTTAATTATTTTTGTAGTACTTGCAGTTTATACAATTACTTGGATTAAGTTAGTTTTGAAAAGGCCAATGTTTAAGGCTATTCCTTTAGAGGAAGTTATGGCAATGGAAAATTCTTTATATCAAGTTTATCATAATCCCCAAAAAGCTAATGAATTAGCACTTATGAGGAAATAAAATTTTGAAAGGAAGTTATTATTATGAGTTATCCAAATATTGATTTATTATATTTAAGTGAAGAAGATATGATTAAGGCTGGAGTTACTGATGTTGTTAAGTGTACGGACTGTATGGAAGATGTTTTAAAGCTTTTAAATAAAGGTGATTATAGAATGGGAGGGGAAAATGGAAACTCTCATGGATGTATGGTTACTTTCCCTGATGAACCTAAATTTGAAGGTATGCCTAAGAATGGACCAGATAGGAGATTTATGGCAATGCCTGCTTATATAGGAGGTAAATTTAAAAGAGCAGGTATGAAGTGGTATGGCTCTAATGTTGAAAACAGAAACAAGGGAATTCCTCGTTCAATTCTTATGATGATGTTAAATGACAAGGAAACAGGAGCACCTTTAAGTCTAATGTCAGCTAACCTTGTTAGTGCTTATAGAACAGCAGCTATACCAGGTGTTGGTGTTAAGCATTTAGCTGTTAAGGATGCTAAGGTCTTAGGGATTGTAGGGCCTGGAGTTATTAATACTATTACTGTTAAAACTTTTGCGGCTCTTAGACCAAGTCTTGATACATTAAAGATTAAGGGAAGAGGGCAAGCTTCCATTGATAGATGTATTGAGTTTGTTAAGAAGGAATGTCCTCAATTTAAGAATATTATTGTTTGTGATACTCTTGAGGAATGTATTAGAGATAGTGATATTATAAGTTTTGCAACTTCAACACCTAAGTTAGGTAAGGATTATCCTTTAGTTAAGAGTGAATGGATTAAGAGAGGAGCATTATTCTGCTGCCCAGCTGCTGTTGATTTTGAGGATGAATATTTAATTAAAGATGCTAAGCTTGTAGTTGATAATATGAAGTTATATGAAGCATGGGCTGAAGAGTATCCTTATCCAACTTTTAAGACTATAAGTATTTTAGGTTCTAAGTTTACTGACTTAAATCATGAAGGCAGACTTAAGAAAGAAGCTATTACTGATTTAGGAGCTATCTTAAATGGTGAAGCTAAAGGAAGAAAGGATGATGATGAGGTTATTATTTATTCAGTAGGTGGTATGCCAGTTGAAGATGTTGCTTGGGGTAGTCAAGTTTATGACTATGCTATGGAACATGGAATTGGAACTAAATTAAATCTATGGGAAGAACCATACCTATATTAGGCAGAAGAACTGCAGTTAAATTTAAGTATAATACATGTATAAAAATAATTGTAGTGCCCAAAAGAACCATAAAAGCAAAATTTCCGTTAGTATTTAAGGAGGTAGAAGTAATATTTTTAAACCACTGGTTATGATTTGGAGTATAAAAATATTACTTTTGTCCTCCAATTTTGATTTTAGAACCTTTTGACAGGCTGTAACAAAGTGGAGTTTTTATTTCTATAAATGTACCATATATACAAGATTTGAAGTATGTTAACAATGGTGCAGATGATACTGCCTTCCATACCAAAATCACCACCATTAATAATATTTTTAACTGGTTCTGTAATATTTAGAAGAGAAGGATCAGAAAGATCACTTACATTAAACCCATAAATAACACCTTGAAAGTAGTTCCAAGTAATGTGTGTTCCTATTGATATCCATAGACTGCCTGTACAAAAATACATATATGCAAATGAAGCTCCAGCAAGGAATAAGTTAATAAAGCTTAAAGGAGTAATAGAAGGATTTGATAGATGTAAAGATGCAAAAATAAGTGAAGTAATAATTAGTATAGTAATTTTAGACAGCTTTCTATCTGAGACAAATGTAGAAATCATATAACCTCTAACTAGAATTTCTTCACTGAAGCCAACTAAAATATATAGAAGTAAATAAATTATCATTTCTTTAAAAGTGAAGGTATCAGAAATAGATATACTTATATCTCCAAATATGGAGATTAGAATTAAACATAATGTTATAGATACAAAACCTATAATTAACCCATGTATCAAGTTAAGATAATGATCTTTAAACTTTGTAAGTCCAATTTCAGAAAAGGATTTTCTTTTTATATTTTTCCAGACAAATAAGCAAATAATGATTGTTATGATTTCATATGAGAAGTTCTGTATAAGAAATAAATGTGTTCTTGTAGAGCTTTCTATGGACTCTATGTTGTTTTCAAGTTTTAATATATCATCTATAAGATGCATAAAGATGTTTAATATTGCTGTAAAGATTGATATTATTATAAAAAGTGTAAAGATATCTGCAAAGGATTTTAAAGTATCTTTAATTTTTGAATTCATATAATCATCTCCTTTTTAATAAATATAATTATAGAATTATTATCAAATAAATTCAAATATAAATAAAAATGTATAATATATGAATATATTCAACCTTCTTTTTTGCTTTTCAGGAATTCATTTATGGTATAATTAGGAAGGTAATTATGGTACTATTAAAAATAATTTTTAAGAAAAGGTAAGAAGATTTTGATTGAAACTATAAAAAGATATGAAAAAAGAATTTCTGATTTACAGTTTATTTTAAGTGTTTTTATTTTAAATATTGCAATTGATATAGCAAAGGCTCCTATTTTAGTTGTTTTAGAACAGTGTTTAGGAGAGACAGATGGGCTTTTAGAGAAAGATATTGCTTCAATTATTTTTTTGTGTTTAATTGCACCTATAAAATGCATTCTTATAGTATTATTTATATATTTTCAGCATTACAGTTTGTTATTTAGCAATGAGGTGTATTCATAATTTGGAAAAGAGCAGATATTTCAAATAGTTTTTTTACTTAGAAATATCTGCTCTTTCAAATTATGCAAGTTTTTATTAAATTAAAATGATCAAATTAATATTCACAATAGTGATTTAGGTTGTAATTATCATTGAAGTTATTGTCCCAATAAGTTTGTCCATTAACAGTATAAGACAAGCAATATTCAAAGTTTTCTATTGTAGCTCCTGTTGCATCTATATCAGTGCTCCATAGTTCAAAGTTTCCGTTATTTATTACAAATCTTAAAGGTACTTCTTTATATGATGCCCAGTTATTAACTGTATAACGAACCTTTACGTTTTTATTATAAGCTAAGTTTTTAACAGCAGCAGAAATTTGTATAGTCTTATCATAAAAAAGGCCATGATTTCTAAGAGCACAAATATTAGCAGAACCTAATATTATTGAATTATTATAATTTTGTCCATTGTTATCATCTACATATGTAGTTGATCCACTTATTACTTTGATTCTAAAAATAACATCACCAAAGCCGCTTGCATTAGTAGCATAAATTGAATAATTTGCATCTAAATTTTTGTAATAATTAGCACTTGCAATTTGCCATTTACCTTCTTCAGTTGAAGCTGTTTTATATTCTACGAAAACATTTTTGTTTGGTATATCTTTTGCAACTTTTAAATAAATTTTGTTACTAGTTGCACCATGATAAACATTAGCAATGTCATCAAAATATAACTGAACTTTATTTTGATCATTAATTAAAGTATCAGCATTTGCAGTTATTGGAGAAGCTGTAAAACCTAATATAAGTAGTAGTGACATTATAACTGGAAAAAATATTTTTTTGTAATTAAATTTCATATTAATCTCTCCTTTAATTTGCATTTAAAAAATAACTTACGTAAGTCTCAATATCATTATAGAATAAAAAAGCAATAATTAAAGTAATTTTAATAAAAAATGTAAAATAATACAATAATATACTAAATGTACAAGTTTTCATTTGGTATATTATATAAATATTCTGTTTATTAATAAGGAAAGATTGAATAATTTATATCATTATTCTTGTATATGTATTTTAATTGCTAGTTTAAGATAAACTATATTAAAATAGATTTATATTAGAACCAAAGAGGAGTATTAGATGAGAAAAAATGAAAATGAAAGAGTAGAAGAAATGAAGAAAATCAAAAAGGCAATTGAGCTTTTAGATATTAAAGATGATGAATATATTTCTAAGAAAACTGGATTAGATAGAAAAGTAATAATGAAATTAAGAGAAGATTTTCATGAAATAGAGAGAGAAAGGAAATTTTTCTTAAAAAATAGCTAAAAAGAAGAAGGGAAACTATATTTAGATTCTCTTCTTCTTTTTCTGACTTTATGGAGGTATATAAGCTAAATTAATCCTAAAATATATTTTTTTTGATAAGTATTGTTTTACGACAGAATACTACTCAAATAGGAAAAAATGTATTTTTACTAAATGAAATTATGTATAATTAATTATGTTAATTAAATATTCATTTATTCATTATTTTTTAAAAGAAAAATGTATAAAGAACTTTATACTATAAATATGGGGGAATAGATAATGAAGAGAAAAATACTAAGTGCAGTGATTTCTGGTATATTAATGGTTAGCACAATAACTTGTTTTGTTCCAGAAATGACAGTAATAGCACAGGCAGCTACAACTTATGGTACTGTTAATGGTGATAATGTAAACATAAGAGAATCGGCTAGTACAAGCTCTAAATCTTTAGGTAAGCTTAACAAAGGGACAAGGGTACAAATCTTATCTTCAACTAATGGATGGTATAAAATTAAATGGGGTAATATTACAGGATTTATGAGTTCACAGTACGTGATAAAGGATTCAGCTAAAACTAATGAAATAGCTATTTCTAAAGTGGGTTATATAAAGGTCAATACTAGTTTAAATGTGAGAAAGAGTCCTAGTACAAGCCTGAATCATTAGGCAAGTTAACTAATGGAATAAAGGTTAATATAGTTGCTCAAACTACTGATAAGAAGTGGTACAAGATTAAGTATAATAATGGTTATGGATATGTAAGTTGTGATTATGTTACTGATAAAAAGCCAAATGACTGCAGTGGATTTGTAAGTTTTGCATTAGGATTACAAAGGCTGCTGAAAATACTAAGAGTCTTTCTTCTTTAGGAAAATATCAAGCAAGAAGGTTAAATAAACTTGTTTAGTATTAATTGAATATAATGGTTGTGGGCTGCGTTTCGTAATATCAAGATTACCTAATGATTTATTGTCTGCTGTTTTGACACCTTTGTATACTCCTTCCATAACATAAATAGATGCTATAGAAGGGATGATTTTCTTAATTATAGCATATATTTATATATCTATGCAGTTAGTTAATATTCATGAGAAAGGTCTTTATAGATGTGATAATTTTACAACTTAGTAATAGTAAACTTGATGATTTCTTAAAGTCTGGCTTAGATTTGTCTAGAAAGGCTGGAATTATAATTGAAAAGAATGAAGAAGGAAATTAATCCTCTTCATTTCTTATCTATCAAATAAATTAACAGCATTATTTACATGTTCAACAAACATGTCTCTTATC
>CAKVFO010000191.1 GCA_934746785.1 uncultured Clostridium sp.
GCCTTTAATATTAAATGGGTAAGAGGAGTAGCTGCTACAGGTTTAAATGTTGAAGAGAAAAAGGTTATATTAGAAGACAATAGAGAAGTAGAATACGATAAACTTTTAATTGCTACAGGTTCTCATACTTTCTTCCCTCCAATACCACATTTAAAAACAGCTAGAAATTCTATAGGATTTAGAAATCTTGATGATTGTGAGTTCATTATGGAACAGGCTAAGAGAGAAGACTGCAAACATATCGTAATTATGGGAGCAGGACTTGTTGGTATAGATGTAATTACTGGTCTTTTAGAGTATGGTAAAGATTTAAGTTTAGTTGAAATGCAGGATAGAATGTTATCTATTCAATTAGATAAAAGAGCAGCTTCTACTTATGAAAAAGCCTTTGATAAACATGGTGTGAAACAATATTATGGAAAAGGTGTTAAAGAACTTTTTGTAGATGAAAATAATTTTATTAAGGAAATTCAATTAACAACAGGTGAATTTATTCCATGTGACCTTTTAGTATGCTGTGCAGGAGTAAGGGCAAATGTTGAGTTTTTAAAGGATACTTCAGTGGAATGTGATAAATTTGGATTAGTTATAGATGCTAAAGGAAGAACTAATATAAAAGATATATATGGAGCAGGAGATGTTACAGGAAGAGGACCAATCTGGTCTGTAGCAACTAAGGAAGGTCTTATTGCAGCTGAAAATATGGCAGGTCTTAATGCTGAAATAAAGGACTTTTTTACTAGTAAATCTACTATGAACTTTTTAGGTATTCCTACAATGTCTTTAGGAATTAATACTCCCCCTGATGATACCTATGAAGTAGTAAGTGAGGAAGATGATGCAGGAAATTATAAAAAGGTAATTCATAAAGATGGAAAGATACATGGAGCTATACTTCAAGGAAATATTTCTTATGGAGGAGTATTAACTCAGCTCATAGCAAGGGAAATAGATGTATCTAAGCTTAAAAAACCTTTATTTGATTTAGACTATTCAGATTTCTTTAACCAGGATGAAAAGTATAGATATTATTATGAAGGACAACAATAAATAAAATATAACTCCGAACAATGTGTCTAAGGGTTTTTAAGCCTATGATGCTGCGTCAAGATTAAAAATCTCAGGGTTTTAGTAGGAAACGAAAAAGCCTTCCGTGTTTGAAAAGGAGTATATTTTATAATTTCCATTTGTATATTTAAAAATCAAAATAATCAGCCTCCTTAATATATAAGAATAATTTTACAGCATATAATTAAAAAAACAAATACGCAGCTTAGTTAAAAATAAAAGGAAGTTTTTTAAGATAAATAGTGCGGTTATAAAATTAATTATAAATAATGTGTAAGACTATATGCTTTAAGAAAATTATTATGAAAAAGTTGCCGAATTTACAATTTAAATATATAATAATCACATAATTACATAAATGTAAGTGGAGGTGACTATGAAGGATAAAATAAGAATTTCACCTAGTGAAATGAGAAGCAGAGCTACAGAATATAGAACAGAAGCAGGAAATATTGAAAGTGTTATAAGTCAATTGGACAAGCTTTTAGCACAGCTTGAGGAAGAATGGGAAGGTAAGGCAAGTCAAAAATTCTCTGAACAGTATACTAAACTTAGACCAGCTTTTGTAAATGGAAAAACATTAGTAAATGTTATAGCATCTCAGCTAGATCAGGTTGCAAATGCTATGGAAAACTTAGATACAGGTTTAGCTGGGCAGTTTGGAAAAGACAGATAAAAACTAAAGATAAGGGGAGAGATTATGGAAAATGGAAATTTAGTTATTGTTGATAATGAGTATGTATCAGCAGCTAAAAATATAGTGACATATGGGAATGACCTAAAAAGAATTATCGATGAGTATGTAAATATCATGTCCTATGTAAATACCAGCTCAATTTCAGATATAGAGATTTGTGGAGCTATAGAATCTTTACTAATAAGTACGGGAAAGTTTTCAGCAGTGATACAAGATATAACGGCAGATATATTTAATAAAATGAATGACTTTATTGAAGATGTGGATAGAACTGATGACTTTTTGTATTAGGAGGAGAACTTATGGAGATAAAAATCGATCTTAGTAGTTTAAAAGATGCTAAAAATAGTTTAACAAATTTAAAGGGGACAGCAGAGAGCCTTAGAAGTAATGTTTCTTTTTCATCTAGTAAAGGAAGTACTTCGGATACAATAGAGGAAGCTGCAGCAGCATTAGATGGAGTAAGAGATGCTTTAGCTTACTTAATTGAAAAATCTATACAGGTAATTGAAAATACTGCAGAGAAGACAAATCAGGCAGATAAAGCTATGGCAGATTCTATAAATAAGGCTGCTGAAGAAGCAGAAAAACTTCTTTGTACAGATTTTGACTTTGATTTTGAATAAGGAGTGATTAAATGAGCAGAGCATCAATTCAATCAAGAATTAATACATATGAATCAATGTTAGCTTCTTGTAGAAATGAATTAGTTGAACTTAAGAATAAATTAAAAGATGTAAATGAGTTTAAAACTAAGTTTAATAATCAATATAGTGAATTTACTTCTAATATGGGGAGAAGAAAGAAGAAAACAGCTACAGTAAGCTATATGGCCAATAATATTAAATGTGCAAAAAAATATTATGATAAAATGAATAACTTTCTTAACTCAGCACACTACAATGATATTGAAAGTAAAATATCAGATATGGCTGGTAATATAGCAAGTGTTATTACTGACACTGAAATTAAGATAAGTAATGTAGAAGGTAAAATTAGAAGTTATGAAAGTACTTTATCAAGTTTAAGAAGCCATCTTGCAAGCTGGAAAGATTAATTAAAGGATAGGTGGAAAGGTTATGAAAAAGACGCTAATATTTGCATCAATAATAGCAGCTATGCTGATGGGAGGTTGTTCTATAATGAAGGATAAAGATAAGGAAAGTACTGAAGTTAAGATAGAGGAAATAAAAACTGATATTAAGGCTTTTTTAGATGATAAGTATGATAAGGACTTTACTATAATAAGCGTTCAAGGTAAGGAATGGTTAGATAACCCAAGTACATATAAGGTTTTTGCATATCCAAGTGATGGAGATATGGAAAGAGATAGATTTGAAGCTGAAAGACGTAAAGGTGATGATGGTTATGAATATAGTGATGCTTACTTTGGGTTAAAAATAGAAGATGAATATAATGCAAGAATAAAAACTATTTTAGATAAGTACTTTGATAAATATGAAATAAGGTCAGGATTTGATGGATATTATTTTCCTAATGAATTTAATGGAGAAAAGAATTTACAAGATGCAATTAATGAGGGTGCTGATCTTTATGGAAATGTAAATGTTCTTACATGTCCAATTGAAAAAGAGGAGTTTAACATGAGAATTGAAGCTTTTTCAAAAGAAATCAATAAATTAAAATTACCAATGTTAATAAGTATTTATAATTCATCTTCAGAAGATTTAAGTAGTTTACATACTAATAGCATAGAGTATTCTATGTATAGATCTATGCTTGTTAAAAAAAATATGACTGTAGATTTAGAAGAATTAAAAGTTAACAATTAGTAAAAGTGTAGGTGAAATATATTGGGGAATTCAAATGGTAATGAATTAACAAATACGGAATTAGCTTTATTAAATAACTTATTATATATTAATGGTATAACAGATTATAAAGATAAAACATTGAAAACAGTTATAAGCAAATTAAGGGATAACGGACTTGATAAATTAGATAACCCTAAAGATGATTTTGATTTAACAGCTGAAGAGTGGGATAAAATTCTCACTGCCATAGAAAAGAATCCTAAGCTTGCCGATTTGGAAATAAAATATCCTCAAGTTGATGATAAAGGTGGTAAAGCAGCAACTTTTGTAGATAGCAATAATAATGCTACAGTTGTATTTAGAGGAACTGCAGGGCCTGAATGGGCTGATAATGTTCTTGGAGGCTATAAGGAAGATACAGAGCAGCAGAAAGTAGCTTTAGAATATATTAAAAACCTTCCTTATACCCATATAACAGTATCAGGACATTCAAAGGGTGGTAATAAGGCACAATATGTAACTATTGTAATGAATTCTATTATAAAGGGAAAGATAGACCGTTGTGTGGCTTTTGATGGACAAGGCTTTTCACCAGAGTTTTGTAAAAAGTATGCTGAAGAAATTGAAAAATATAATAATCTTATTACTTTAATAGGGCCAAAAGATGATTATGTTAATATACTTCTTTATCAGATAGCAGGAAATGTAATTTATACAGAAGTAGATAAATCTTTTTGGGATAGATTAAAAGATGGTGACTTTGTAGGGATAGCAGGTCAGCATATTGCAAATAGAATGATAGCATTTGATGAAGATGGCAATCCTTATTTAAAAACAGAAACTTCAAGAGAACCTATAATGACTGTACTTCATGAGTTTTTGCTTTACTTAGAAAATCATGTAACTTATGAAGAAAAACAACAGATATGCGAATGGGGAGCTAAAGTTTTAGCTAAGATTATGAATAAGGAAAAATTAAGTTATAAGGACTTTTTAGATAAGGATGGAAGAAATTCAATTAAAAAAATATTAACGACTTTCAAAGGCTTACTAGGAGAAATGGATTCTCATATAAAGCAAAGAGCTGTAGAACTGCTTAAAAAAATAATTTTACAAAGAAAATTAACTGAAGCTGAGTATAAGAAATTAGAGTCTATAATGGAAATAATAGCGGTGAATATAGATTCCAATTGTTTGTTAGGAAGAATTTAAACCTATTAATTTATATGAATTTTATGATATAATTCAAATTGACTATTAGTCATAAAAATAGAGGAAGAGGATAAACAAATGAAAAAGAAACTTTTATTATTATTTTTAACAATGTTATTAGGATTAAATCTTGTATCTTGCAGCAATAATTCAAAAGAAGAAGTATCTAATTTGGATAAAGAAGTTTCAAAAGAAAGTGATAGTCATAATGCTGACATAAACTTAGATTTGAATTTACCAAAGGATGTAATAACTTCAGAAGAAATTGATTCGAAAATCTCAGAACTTGAAGAAAATAAGGAAAGAATTTCAGAAAAGAAGGAAGAGTATAAAAATACTGTAGATGGGATAAAAGAAAATACTACAGATATTAAAGGTGAAATAAATAATGTTAAAGATAGAGCAGGAGATTTAAAAGAGAATATAGACAACTTAAAAGAAGGAATAAGTGATTTTAAAGAAAGTATGGAAAATATAAAGAATTCAATTTCTTCAAAAAAGTAGCCTGTATTATTAAATTAAGAGATAAATCAAACAAAACTATTGAAATATAGGTAGACGTCCTTTAAAATTCATATTTAAACAAGGATGTTCACCTTATGCAGCAAAAAAAATGGGGGTGTAAAAAAACTCCCCCGAACTAAAAATCGCTGTAGGCATTAAGCTTACAGCGATTTTTGGTATAATTAATT
>CAKVFO010000192.1 GCA_934746785.1 uncultured Clostridium sp.
CAGATAATCTGCTTAATGGGATGCAGAGGGACTACTACAGATGGCAGATTGATAACTTAAAGAAAATAGTTAAAAGCACTAAAGGCAGTTCAATAAAAGATTTTAATACAGAATCTGAAAAGATGAAAAGTTTTTGGATTAAAAATCTTGGGGAGAATGGAGAAAAAATATACTCCAATGGAATATTCAAAGTTAAGTAAAATATACTTTTTTAGTTTTATATTAATATTTTACGATTATTTTTTATGGATATTTACTTTATTCACTTTTTTAGAAGAGCTTTTCCGAATGTTTTTTATGAAAAATTTAGAAATATACATAAATATGTTGCGAAAAATAAAAAATAAGGATAAAATAAAAATATGATTTGGAATATACATCATATTTTAACATAAATATCTATGTAATAATATGACCGTATAGGTAAAAACTATGTAGTACATTTATTTGGAGGGAGAAATAATAATGAAAAAGAAATTATTAGCTTTACTTATGGCAGCAACATTATCAGCTGGTTTTATGATGAGCTGTGACAGCTCTAAATCTGATTCATCTTCAGATGCAGCTAAAATAGGGATGGTAACAGATTCTGGAACAATAGATGATAAGTCATTTAACCAAGGAAGCTGGGAAGGTATTGAAAAAGCTAAGAGTGAATTAGGAATAGACGATAAATATCTTCAACCTACAGGAACAACATTATCCGATTATTCAACTAAAATAAAAGATTTATATGATGGAGGATATAAGTTTATAGTAGCTCCAGGATTTAAATTTGAAACAGCTATATTTGAAGCACAAGAAAAATATAAAGATGCAAAATTTGTTCTTATAGATGGTACACCTAACAATGGTAAAGACGGGGATGATAAAGTTACTAAAGTTGGAGATAATACTGTTGCAATAAGTTATGCTGAACATCAAGCAGGATTTATGGCTGGAGTTGCAGCTTCACTTGAACTTAAAGAAGGAGACTTAGGTTTCTTAGGTGGTATGGAAATTCCTGCAGTTCAAAGATTTAATTGGGGATTCCAACAAGGTGTATCTTATGCAAATAAAAGTCTCGGAACAAAGATGACTTTAAAAGAGGAAAATATTCAATATCAAGGTTCATTTAATAGTGCAGAAGCAGGTCAACAAATAGCTGCTACTATGTTTGATAGAGGAGTTAAAGCTGTATTTGCAGCAGCAGGTGGTACTGGAACTGGTGCAATAACTGAAGCTAAAGCAAGACAATCAAAAGGACAAATGGTATGGGCTATCGGTGTTGATACAGATCAATATGATGAAGGTATATATGCAGATGGTAAATCAGCTATCTTAACTTCAGCTATGAAAAAGATAGATCAAACTACTTATGAATTAATAAAGGATTTTGTAGAAAAGGATGAATTTCCAGGTGGACAAAGTTTAGTTTTAGATGCTGCTAAAGATTGCGTTGGACTTCCAGAAAAGAATCCAAACCTTAGCGAAGCAACTACAAAAACATGTGAAGAAGTATTCGCTAAAATTAAGAGCGGTGAAATTACAGTATCAGCTGAAAAAGGAAACCTAATTAAGTAATTACTAAGTAACTAAAAAGGCGGGTTTCCGCCTTTTTTTAACGTAAAGATATAATGAGCAAATACTTTAATGATATTGGAGGAGTAATATGGAATATGTTGTAGAAATGTTAAACATTCGAAAAGAATTCCCTGGAATAGTTGCTAATGATAATATTACATTACAGCTTAAAAAGGGTGAAATTCATGCACTTCTTGGGGAAAATGGTGCAGGTAAATCAACTTTAATGAGTGTTTTGTTTGGTATGTATCAGCCAGAAGCAGGAACCATTAAGGTAAGGGGAAAAGAAGTAAAGATAACAGATCCTAATGTAGCTAATGATTTAGGAATAGGAATGGTTCATCAACATTTTAAACTTGTTGAAAACTTTACTGTAACTGAAAATATAATTTTAGGTATAGAACCAAAAAAGTATGGTTTTATTTTAGAAAAAAGAAGTGCAGCTAAGAAAATTGAAGAGCTGTCTAAAAAATATGGACTAAATGTTGATCCTTATGCAAAGATTGAGGATATTAGTGTTGGTATGCAGCAAAGAGTAGAAATATTAAAGATGCTTTATAGAGATGCAGAAGTGCTAATTTTTGATGAACCTACTGCTGTTTTAACACCTCAAGAAATTGAAGAGTTAATTCAAATATGGAAGTCCTTAGTTAAGGAAGGAAAATCTATAATTATAATTACTCATAAATTAAAAGAAATTAAAGCAGCTGCTGACAGATGTACAGTAATAAGAAGAGGGCGTTATGTTGGAACATGTAATGTAAAAGAAACATCAGAAGCTGAAATGGCTAAGATGATGGTTGGTAGAGAAGTTTCATTTAAGGTTGAAAAAACTGAAGCAAAACCTGGAGAAGTAATTGTTGAAATTAAAAACTTAAATGTTAATAACAATAAGAAAGTTTTAGGACTTAAAGATTTTTCTATTAATATAAGAAAGGGAGAAATCTTAGGTATTGCCGGGGTTGAAGGAAACGGACAATCTGAACTTGTAGAAGCTATTACAGGACTTAGAAAGGTTGAAAGTGGAAGTATCATATTTAATGGACAAGATATAACAAATCTTAAAATAAGAGATAGAATAAATTTAGGTATTGCGCATATTCCAGAAGATAGACAAAAACGTGGGTTAGTACTTGAATACTCCATAGAAGATAACTTAATTTTAGAAAAATATATGAAGGAACCTTATTCTAATAAGTTTGGAATTTTAAATAGAAAAGTTATTAGAGAAGAAGCTGAAAAAGTTATAAAGGATTTTGATGTTAGAAGTGGTGAAGGAGCTGTTTCTTTAGCTGGAAATCTTTCTGGTGGTAATCAGCAAAAGGCTATTATAGGTAGAGAAATAGAACTAGGTCCAGACTTACTTATAGCAGTTCAGCCTACAAGAGGACTAGATGTTGGTTCCATTGAATATATCCATAAAAGATTAGTTGAACAAAGAGATGCTGGTAAAGCAGTACTTTTAGTTTCTCTTGAGCTTGATGAAGTTTTAAATGTGTCTGATAGAATTGCTGTTGTTAATAATGGTGATCTTATTGGAATAGTAAAAGCATCAGAAACAGATGAAAAGGAAATAGGTTTAATGATGGCAGGAGTCAAGAAGGAGGATGGAAGTCATGAAGAATAATGCTTTAAAATCAATTCTTGCAGTTATTCTAGGATTAATAGCAGGAGCACTTCTTATGGCTGTTATGGGACATAACCCTGTAGAAGGATATAGATTCTTATTAAAAGGTGCACTTTCTAGTACAGAAAGAGTCGCTAATACAGTAGGTACTGCAACACCACTAATATTAACAGGTTTGTCTGTGGGTTTTGCCTTTAAAACAGGACTTTTTAATATAGGGGCACCAGGTCAAATGTTATTTGGTGGATTTGCAGCAACAGCTGTTGCTTTAACTTGCACATCACTACCTAGACCATTATTACTTTTATTAATAATAGTATCAGGTTTTGCAGCGGGGGCTGCATGTGCAGGTTTAGTAGGATTTATGAAAGCTAAGTTTAACGTACATGAAGTTGTAGGGTCAATCATGTTAAACTGGACAGCTTATTGGATAGTATATTATCTTATTCCAGAATATTTTAAAGCAGAAAGTGTTGAAACTGAATCAAGGCAGATCTCAACAGCTGCTTCTTTAAAAGCAGAATGGCTTACAAAAGCTTTAGATGGTTCCTTTTTAAATTATGGAATTATAATAGCAATTATTGCAGTTATAGTAATTTGGCTTATATTAGATAAAACTACTCTTGGATATCAATTAAAGGCAGTTGGATTTAATAAAGATGCAGCTGAATATGCAGGTATTAATGTTAATAAAAATGTAGTTTTAACAATGATGATTTCTGGTTCTTTATCAGGACTTGCAGGGGTGTCACAATATATTGGTAATGCTACATGTATGCAGATTGGGGTAATGCCTTCTCAAGGTTTTGATGGTATTGCAGTTGCACTTTTAGGTAACAGTAACCCAGTAGGTATATTAATATCAGCATTATTCTTTGGTTTACTTTACGCAGGAAAAGGATTTATGACAACTATGGCAAGTATACCACCAGAAATTGCTGATACTATTATGGCCATAATCATTTACTTTGCTGCAACAAGCATGATATTTGATAGAGTTATTAAAAAATTTAAAAAAGTTAAAAGAAATAAAGTATCAAAAGCAAAGGAGGAAGAAGTGACATGTTAGATACTCTTGAACAAATTTTCCCTTATGCTATAGCATATACTGTACCTTTATTACTAACAGCTCTTGGAGCAGTTTTCTGTGAAAGAAGCGGTATAGTAAATGTAGGTCTTGATGGACTTATGATATGCGGTTCCTTTGTTGGCGCTTATACAATTGTTACTTTACAAAACTCAGGTAATGAATATGCCTTATGGATTGGTTTATTTGCAGCTTTTGTCGCTGGTATTATATTTTCACTTTTACACGCTTTTGCCAGTGTGACTTTAAATGCTAATCAGGTTATTTCAGGTACAGCAATTAATATGATTGCAGGTGCTTTAACTATATTTATTGCTAGAAATATAACAGGAAGCGGTAATATAAGAATTAAGTTAGGTTTTGTAACATCTGATGTACCAGTATTAAGTAAGATTCCTGTAATAGGACCTTTATTCTTTACTAGTACTTATGCCACAACTTGGCTTGCTTTAGTTATATTAATAATAAGTGCAATAGTATTAAATAAAACAGCTTTTGGCTTAAGACTTAAGGCTTGCGGGGAACATCCTCAAGCAGCTGATGCAGCAGGTATTAATGTTTATAAGATGAGATATATTGGAGTTATGATATCTGGAGCTTTAGCTTCACTTTCAGGTGCAGTTATAATTGTAACTTATGGAGGGGAATTTAATGGATCAGTTAATGGACTTGGATTCTTAGCTTTAGCGGCTTTAATCTTTGGACGCTGGAATCCATTTGGAGTACTTGGAGCAACATTATTCTTTGGATTTGCATCAACTATTGCAAATGTATCAGGAATAATGCCAGCACTTTCATCTGTGCCGCCTGTATATTTAAAAATATTCCCTTATATAGTAACTTTACTTGTTCTTATTTTCTTCTCTAAGAAGACTAGGGCACCTAAAGCATCAGGGGAACCTTTTGAAGTAGGTAAATAAAGTCATTATTAGAATGGGTTGTATCAAAAGATACAGCTCATTTTTTTTTTACATATAGGAAATTCAAAACTTTTTTTTGAAATCGAGCATTAATTATTGCTTCTATTTTCCCATTTTGCTTTTAGAACCTTTTGAGATGCTTTAACAAAGTGGATTCCTGCGCTAAAAAGCGTGGCCTCAGCTACTTTGTCTGGATAATTTGTATTAAAAATACTTTTATGCTATAATTAACAC
>CAKVFO010000193.1 GCA_934746785.1 uncultured Clostridium sp.
GATTCGAACCCTAGGTACCCGTGAAGGTACGCCGGTTTTCAAGACCGGTGCCTTAAACCAACTCGACCATCTCTCCGCGACTTACAAAACTAGTATATCAATATCTCAAACCCTTGTCAACATATTTTTTTATATTTTTTTATTTTTTTTTCTTTATTCTTCATCTTTTTATTATATAATTAGTTTACGACATCATATAATAAGGAGGTTTATTATGACACTTTACGTTTCAGACCTAGATGGAACCTTGCTTAACAGCTCAGCTCACCTTAGTGATAAAAGTGTTGAACTAATAAATGAGGCCATAAAAAATAATACTAATTTTACTATAGCAACAGCACGAACCCCTGCTACTGTAGTTCCTATCTTAAAAGATATCAATATCAAAATGCCTGTTATCACAATGAATGGATGTAGTATTTACGATCTTAAATCCAATAAATATCTACATATCATATCTATAGATACAAACGTAGTTCCAAAATTACAACAGCTCATATCAGAGGAAGGCTTAAATCCATTTATTTATACTCTAAAAAATAATCACTTAACTGTTTATTATAATGAACTTACTCTTCCTCATCAAATTAAATTTTATGAAGAACGAAAAGGAAGCCCTTTAAAAACTTTTATAAAAGAGCCATTACCTAAAAATTCAGAAGTTCTATATTTTACAATAATGGATTCTAAAGAAAAAGTTTCTAAACTATATTCTAAGCTAGTAAACATAAAAGAAATTTCTATGGTTATGTACTCAGACACATATACTGAAGGAGTTTATAATTTAGAAATTTACAACCATAATGCATCAAAATCAAATGCTATTAACTATTTAAAAAATCATCTTTACTTTGATGAATTAATTACATTTGGAGATAATTTAAATGACATTCCAATGTTTAAGATATCTAATGAATGTTATGCTGTAGAAAATGCTGCTAATGAGCTAAAAGAAATAGCTACTGATATAATAGGACCAAACACATCTGATTCTGTAGCCAAGTTTATATTTAATCATTCAAATAAATAAGTACAACAAAAAAACCTCAACATAAATGTTGAGGTTTTTAACTGGCGGAGAGATAGGGATTCGAACCCTAGGTACCCGTGAAGGTACGCCGGTTTTCAAGACCGGTGCCTTAAACCAACTCGACCATCTCTCCGTAACTTACTTAGCCATTATAACAACAATTCATATAATATGTCAATATATTTTTTATATTTTTTTCACACCAAACAACTTACATATCAAAAAATCAATAACAATCATTCTTCGCGTTTTCTAATCTTATACTTTCTCGGACTTTTAAAACTAAATAAGAGAGCTTTTCACCCTCTTATTTACCGACCTAATTAAGCAATAACTCCATGTTTTTCATATCTTGTTACTTCTTTAATCTTGTTATTGTCTTCTACGAATACAACCTTTGGCTTTAATTCCTTAGCTTCATTACTATCCACCTGACAATAAGCCATTATAATTACCTTATCTCCTACTTCTGAACATCTAGCAGCAGCACCATTTAAACATATCATTCCAGATCCTCTTTCTCCTGCAATAGTATATGTTTCAAATCTTGCTCCATTATTAACATCAACAATGTGAACTTTCTCATATTCTAAAATTCCTGCTGCATCTAACAAATCTTCATCAATTGTAATACTTCCTACATAGTTTAATTCAGCTTGTACTACTGTTGCTCTATGGATTTTTCCTTTTAACATAGTTAAGTTCATATTATTTTCCTCCAGCCTATACTTCATATATAAAATTATCAATTAATCTAGTTTTGCCTATACGTACTGCTATAGCTACTAATACAGTGCCATTTATAACATCAACATCCTTCATAGAAATATTATCAACTACTTGTACATATTCAATATCTGCTAACTTTTCAGTTTTTAAGTTAGTCTTTATAATATTTATAACTTTAGCACTATCTCTTTCTCCAGCCTCTATAGCCTCTTTTCCAAGTTTTAATGACTTACTTAATATTAAAGCAGCTTGCCTTTCTTCTAAATTCAAATAAGTATTTCTAGAACTTTTAGCTAATCCATCCTCTTCTCTAATTATTGGACATCCAATAACCTCGATATCAATATTTAAATCTCTAACCATTCTCTTAATAACAGCTAATTGTTGAGCATCTTTTTGACCAAAATAAGCTCTATCAGGAGTAACTATATTAAATAACTTGTTAACTACAGTACAAACTCCTCCAAAGTGAACTGGTCTACTTTTACCACATAAATTTTCAGTTAATCCAGTCATATTAACCGATGTACAGAAATCATCAAAATACATTTCTTCTTTTTCAGG
This sequence comes from uncultured Clostridium sp., assembly GCA_934746785.1. GTDB lineage: Bacteria > Bacillota > Clostridia > Clostridiales > Clostridiaceae > Clostridium. The sequence continues at coordinate 2,324 of CAKVFO010000193.1, forward strand.
ATGAAATATTATACTTGCTCCAGCCTTTTCACATAACTCACTATCTCTCTCTAAATCTCTTGGATAGCTCTCTAAATCTTCAGTAGGACCAAATTGAATTGGATTTACAAATACACTTACTACAACTTTATCATTTTCCTTAACAGCTCTATCAATTAAACTCTTATGACCTTCATGTAAATAACCCATAGTAGGCACTAACCCAACACTTAGGCCTTCTCTTTTCCATTCCTTAATCTGACTTCTTAATTCTTTTATACTTCCTGTAACCTTCATTTTGAATCGCCCCACTAATATATTTTTTCTATTACTTCATCACTTATCTTAAAACTATGCTTTTCTTCTGGAAAAACACCATCTTTAACTTCTTCATTATACTTAACAAAAGCCTCTTTCATATAATCTCCCACATTTCCATATCTTTTTGCAAACTTAGGAGTAAAATCTGAGAACATCCCTAACATATCTTGATAAACAAGAACTTGTCCATCACATCCTGCACCAGCACCAATTCCTATAGTAGGAATACTAATCTTAGATGATATAATTGATGCAAGCTTAGCAGGTACACACTCTAAAACAACAGCAAACGCACCAGCTTCCTCAACAGCCTTTGCATCTTCTATAAGCTTTTTTGCTGCTTCTTCATCCTTTCCTTGAACCTTAAATCCTCCAAAAGCATTTACTGATTGAGGCGTAAGTCCAATATGTCCCATAACAGGTATGGAAGCATTAACTATAGCCTTGATATGCTCTTTAAACTCTACTCCACCTTCTAATTTAACTGCCTCAGCTCTTCCTTCTTTCATAAGTCTTCCTGCATTTACAACTGCATCATATACAGAAGTTTGATAAGACATAAATGGCATATCTGCAACAACTAGTGCATTCTTAGCACCTTTGGCAACAGCCTTTGAATGATGAATCATATCTTCCATAGTTACAGATAAAGTATCTTTATATCCTAAACATACCATTCCTAAAGAATCTCCAACTAAAATTGCATTAATTCCTGCTTCATCAACAAGTTTAGCGGTAGAATAATCATATGCTGTTAACATAGACATCTTTTCCTTATTTTTAGCTTCCTTAAAAGTAATACTTGTATTCTTCATTTATTATTCTCCCATCATTATCTTAATTGCTTTATAATCTCTACCCACATTTTTCTTTTCTGCTATCTTTATAAGCTTTCTTGATATCATTTTATACAAACATTTATCTTCTTCATCAAGACACTCTAAATGCTTATTTAGAGTAATTTCATCAGCTCTTTCAACTGCACCAGTTAAACTTTTAATAGATCCATTTGAAAATACACTATTTATACTATTACTAACCAATGGATACAAAGACTTTCTAGCCTCTTCTTCACTAAAACCACATTTCATTAATTGATTTATACCTTCATCAATTAACGCTAAAACATGATTGCAAACAATAGCTGATGATAAATGATATCTTACTTTATCCTTATCAGAAATAACCTTGAAATCATTGCCAAGTTTTTTGATTAAACTTACAATTTGATCACTCTTTACTTCTGACCCTTCGATAGTTATAAATGCTTCCTTTAAAAATTCATGAGATTTATATTTATCGCTGAATGCGAATAATGGATGAATTGAATAACCATATGCATTATAGTCTTCAATATTAGAAAAAACCTTTGAAGATAATGATCCACTACAGTGGCATAGAATTTTATCTTTAATAGCTGATTTATCTATTCTGTCCCACACGCTACTAATAATAGAATCTGGAGTAGTAATAAAAATAATATCACTCTCTCTTGTTAAATCATTTAAATTCACATAAAACTTAGAATTAGTAAACTCTGCTGCTTCTTTAGCAGATTCTAAACTACGGCTATAATAACCACTAACTTTTATGTTATTATTGCAAAAATACTTTCCTAGCGAAAAACCTACTTTTCCTGCTCCTACAAAACCTATACTCATGTTATCACCTCCAAAACTAGAGTATGATACATACTAGTCCCATTCTATTAAAATATGAGCCACAAAAATAAATTCATTATCCGGTATGGTTCCTTTTAAATACCATCCATTAATTAATTTATCATAACTTACATATTTATTCAATACGAAAGAATAAAGTGACTGACTCCACGCTTTTTAGCGCAGGAAGCCACTTTGTTAAAGCTTGCCCAAAGATTCTAAAAGCAAAATTGGAGGATAGATACAATTATTTTTTAACGTTTTTGAAAACTTGCATATCAGAAAACTAGTAATAATCAGTGCTCGCTCTCAAAAAAAGTTTTAAATTTCCTATACGTTAAAAAAACTCCCCCAAACTAAAAATTGCTGTATGCATTAAGCTTACAGCGATTTTGGATATAATTAATATTTCTACTTTTTGTGATGTAATGGACCACATTGACCTAAAATCATATTTTGTAGAGAAAGGCTGCGAAACAGGTCGCCCAAGATGTGATTCAGAGAAATTACTTAAAGTTATACTGTTTGCATGTATGGAGCATGGCATGATTTCTTTGAGAAAACTTGAGCAACTTTGTAAAATAGATATCCGATTTATGTATTTGCTTGATGGTATAGAAGCGCTCTTGCATAACCAATAGAGATAAGTTATTTTATAAAATTTCAATATTAATAAATAAAATGAATTCCGAGGTCCTTAATTTATTGGGGATAAAGATTGAAAAAAGAGATGAATATATAGCAGTAATCGATGCTAAGAAATATGCCTCAGATACGGAGTGTTTTGTTCCTCTAATGGAGAAATTTAATGATACATATGGACATTATCCAAAATATCCAGTTGCCGATACCGGCTACGGTTCATATAATAACTACATTTACTGCAAAGAACATAGTATGGAGAAGTTTATGAAATTTACTATGTTTGAAAAGAAAACTAAAGATAAGAAGTATCGTGATAATCCTTATAGAGCAGTGAATTTTTCTAGGTATGAAGATGGTGATCTTGTTTGTCCTAATGGAAAAAGTTTGCATTTAAATATGAAAAGAAAGTCAGAAAAAATAAATATGGAAGAACAGAAGAAATATATGAATGTGAGGATTGTGAAG
>CAKVFO010000194.1 GCA_934746785.1 uncultured Clostridium sp.
ACTCCATACTGTATTACAAAAGCACTCATTAATTCAGTGAATGGAGATATTGATAACGGCTTAATTTTTTGTGGTGAAAATGCTTATAAATTAAATAAGATAACTACCGTTAAAGAACTTATCGATGAACTAACACTTGAAATTACTAATTATAAATAAAAAGGAATTTATCAAAAAAGATAAAATAATATGAGAACTATAGACTAGTTTGATAAGTCTATACTCCACAAATTATTTTATCTTTTTTATAATAAAAATAGCATAATATAATATTATTGTCTTTCCTCAACTATTTTATTAATAACTTCTCTTCTTTGTTCTCCAAGAACATTTGAAATTTTATTTTCCATAAATCCATTTCTGTATACTTCATTAGCATCAACTATCTTTAGTATCTTTACTGTTAACTTTTCATAAGTCATCAAGTCATCTAGATATAAATCTATTAAATCCTTTAAACAAGTCGCTAATTCCTTTGGATTTTTATAAACTGCTCTCATAGTATACACCTCTTTAACATTTTTTGTATTTAAATAATATTTATTATAAGTTATTATATTTTCACAATCAACAGTCTTTCTTGCACATTCCGTAAATTTTAAGTAAAAAATAATATATTTTGCGAAATTTCACCTATGTCAAATTTATTTATTATCTCTTATAAGCATTTCTATTTTCATCTGACATCGTGCTCCTCTACATCCACCAGTTCCTGCCCCTGTTGCTTCTTTAACTTCCTCATAAGTTTTAGCACCATTCTTTATAGCTAATATTATTGTTTCTTCATCTATTCCTCTACAAAGGCATACCTTTGACATATAATCACTCCTAACTAAATTTATAATATCATTTAATAATAATTATTTGTTATTGTCAATAAGTTCAAGTAATAAATCTTTGTGACTTATTTACTTTTTTAACAATTAATCATATTGCAAATAAATCAAATTTCACAGGAGTTTTTTATGAAAGCAATTGATAATAGATAATCAATATAAATTGTAACACTAGCAGCAAAAAAATACTTTATAATGTTCATAAGCAAGAAGTAATGCACTTGCCAATATTATATCATTAAATATAATTTCTAACTTTTACAACCTTGCCATCTTTCAAGTAAACTCTAGGAATTCTCTGTTTTAACATACAAATAATTTCGTAATTTATAGTCCCCATATCTCTAGCCATATCATCTGCATCGTATTTAATTCCATTATCCTCCCCTAATAAAACTACTTCATCTCCAACCTTTACTTCTCCTATATCAGTAACATCAACCATACATTGATCCATACATATTCTTCCTACAACTGGTGCTGCTTTGCCGTTAATAATGACTTTTGCTTTTCCACTTAAAAGTCTTGAATAACCATCTGCATAACCCACTGGAATCGTCGCAATAATACTCTTTCTTAATGTTTTAAATGTTCTTCCATAACTTATATACATATCTTTTTCTAATTCTTTAACATGAGAAACTCTAGTTTTTAATGTTAAAACTTTTTTTAATGGCAACTTACTTTTATCTACTTCATCAGAAGGATAATAGCCATAAAGAATTATTCCTGCCCTAACACCTTCTAAAAATGTTTCTGGCATGTCCATAATGGCACCACTATTTGATACATGCTTAAAAGGAATTTCAATTTTTCTGTCCTTAAGTGATTCTATAATACCTTTTATCTTATTAAATTGTTCATAAGTATAAGTTTTATCTTTCTCATCCGCTGTTGCAAAATGTGTAAACATTCCAATTGTATCTATGCCTTCTAATTTTACAATTTCTTCTATAACAGAAACAGTTTCTTTTCCTGGTAGAAATCCTATTCTCCCCATTCCTGTATCTATCGCTATGTGTATCTTAGCTTTTTTTCCTAAAGATTCAGCTATCTTTGATAGTTCCTTAGCATAATCTAAATCATAAACTGTTTGTTCTATATCACTTTCAATTAATTCTTTTCCATATTCAAGAGGAGTATATCCTAAAATCATTATTGGAGCTTTTATGTTATTCCTTCTTAGTTCAAGAGCTTCACTAATCATTGCTACTGCAAGCCTTGATGCACCATTTTCTAAAAGTGTAGGTATTATATCTACAGCACCATGCCCATAAGCATCTGCTTTAACTACTGCTACAACTTCTCTATCATTTGAAATTTTTTTTATATTTTCAATATTAAACTTCACTGCATCTAAATCAATTTCAGCCCAAACTGGTCTCATAATTTTATCCATAACTTTTTCGTGCCTCTTCTCTTTATTTTCTATGATATTATTATATGAAACACTGTATATAAAAGGAAAGAACCACTATGGTTTTATTTCTTTCCTTTAGTGGTTCTTATTTTTCTTCTTTCATATTAAAAAACTTATTTGAAAACAATGCTATTGCAATTACTAATATTAATGGAATCAAAAATTGAGGCGACAATGGATTAGATATACTTTTCCCCATTACGATGTAACAAAATGTCTCTGGTAAAACTCCAAAAACTGATGCACTTACAAAATTAAAATAACTTATATTTGTAAACCCACAAGCATAACTTAGTGGATCATAAGGAATAATAGGCACAATTCTTAAAAGAAATACTACCTTAAATCCGCTATTCTTTAGTTTTTTATCAAGATTTATAAATTTTTTTCCTACAATCCCCTGAACAAAATCCTTTCCCAAGATTCTTGAAACATAAAAAGCAACTGTTGCTGATATCCAAAATCCCAACATAGATAATAACAATCCCTTAAATGGCCCAAATATAATCCCTCCACATATAACTAATATATTACTTGGAATTATTATCATAAATGGCTTTAATGTGAAAATTAATATATATATAAGCATAGAATATGTACCTTTTTCTTTTACAAAGTCTACAACTGTTTCAATATTCAAATTTCTTATAGTTTTCCAGTTAAATGTTATAAAAACTACTCCTACAGCTATTATTGCAATAAAAATAATAAACTTAACTTTATCACTTTTTTTAGTAATCATCTTTCAATCACCTAACTCTTTTTAGCCTTTATTATTATATTTCATTTTAATGCTAATGCTTAAATCTACTAATAATATCCCCTAATAATCTATTTTATAATCACTCTCTACTATACCATTTACTTCTCAAGATATTATAATGTTTCTTTCACACTTTTTAATGAAATCTTTCCTTCCTCTATTGAACAAAGAACTCTATCATTAATAGCTATAAATTCACCTTTATAAGGCATACTCTTCCCATTGCTTATATTGGTAACTCTATTTTCAATACTATCATTAATAATAACTTCACTTTTTTCAGTAATATAAATATCCTTTATATCTCTTGGTGAATCTAAATCCACAACCTTCCAAGATGATGTATTTTCTACATCATCACTATATAATATTTTAGAAATCTTATTATCATCATGAAGCTCGCCTAAAAAAACGCTCTTATCTACTGCTTTTAATATAATTTGCTTAGATGAGCTGCTTGATGATATCTCAAAATTGTTTCCACAAGTATACTTATACAGCGCCTTATCTTCAGAACTTTGATAAATAAATATATCATCATCCCAAAAAACATCTGCACTACTCAACTTATTGACTATATCATTTAACTTACTTACCTGTTTTTCTATATCTATTCTGTAAATATTAGTTGTCTGATGATCATCTACAGCAATATATTGCTGTGAATGAGAAATGTAAGCCTGTGCACTCATTCCTTCTTTATATTCACATACTACATTTATATCTTGTTCAATATCACTATCTGCATTATAAGTTTTAACTTTTATACTATTATCCTTCTTTTCCACTATATATAATGTATTATTTTTGGGCACCCACTTACAATCTAATATTTGAGTATTACTCAAAATTTCCCTACTCTCAGATCTTTTTGTATTTATCAAGACAATTTTGTTATTAAGTGAATATATAATATATTTTCCTCCATATGAAACTTTAATATCCTTTGCATCTGAAGGTACTTCTATATTCGTATCAAATGTCTTTATAGGAACTTCTATGGTCTCTATATTAAAATTATCTGATTCCCTTAATAATATCTTATCTGCATAACATAAAACTCCACATTGAGCAGCAAGTGAAAAAGCTATGCATAATGCAATCTTTTGATATTTTTTCATATTTACTACTCCCCTACTTCACAATAAATCCTGACGATATCTGTCTCTCACCTAACGAATATGAAGGATTATTAATAACTTCACCATTTAAATACATAGTTGTTGACTTTCCTCCATCAAGATTAATAGCATTATAGCAACCTAAATCGCTCATAAGTTTTTGACATTCGTTCATTGTTGCACATAACCTTTCTCCTGGTAAGTCTGAATTTGAATTTAAAACCACCATTACAATGGCACCATCTTCCCTTTGCCCTATTAATGTTCTAGGTGCAGAACCAGTAACAGGACAATTTTTTAGATTACACTTCTTTCCTCCCTTAATAAGAGTAACTTCATATCCCATGGCTTCTACAATATTCTCCTCTTCATTGGCCTTCTTTTCTAAGAGTTTATTAGCTGTAGTTTCTCCAACAAGCATCTTTCCTTCTTTTGTAATAGCTAAAATCGGCTGTTCTTTATCACGCTCTGTATCATTTATTATTCTTCCCTCAGACATTAAAAACTTTACTGGAATTCCTCCATTAGACGTCCATTGTTCTGCTCCTTCTTCATCGGTAAAATAACCTCCATTGATAGCTGCAACTGCATCATATCTTTCTGCTATCTCTGAAACAGTTTCCCCTTTTCTTTCTGCCAGCTTAGAAGACACCCCAATTTTCACTCTAGTTGGATCCTTTATTATTAATGCATATCCTTTAAACTTTTTATTTTCATCACCTAACTCCTGCAACTCAATAGTATTATCTTTTCGTTTAGGTATATCTATAAAGCTACTATCTTGTTTTTCAGTTTCTTCTACAACCTCTTCTACTATTGTATTAATTTCTAATATTTCATTTATCTTATCCTGAGATAAAAACATAGTTGCAACCCATTGATAATGCATTGATTCCATAGCTGTACCAATAAAAATCTTTCTTGCATTTTCAAAAGGACCATATATCAAAATAAATGGTGCTGTTACAATTGTAAAAAATACTGTAAATAGTGTATATAAAATTATAGACTTAAGTCTCTTTTTCCTCTTATTATCTTGTCTATCTCTTCTAGACACTCTCTTCTTTATATTTCTTGATATCAAGTTTTCTTGTATCATATTTCCTTCTCCCTGTATTTTACTTCAATCTGTTATATTATATAATTAATGTAATTTTTTTGCAACAAAATCATAACTACCCGTTAAACGGGTAGTTTGCTCTGCGCCTATAAGGCTTTGTTGCTGGCCGTGCTATTCGCACGTT
>CAKVFO010000195.1 GCA_934746785.1 uncultured Clostridium sp.
ATGGACACATCCTTTCTTAACTAAATAATATTTTACTTAGTTCGACTTAATGTGTCCACTACTTTATACTAACACCACCTTTTATAAAATAAACTGTTTTATCAATAAACATGTTTTTTTATTTCTATTTAATAGTAATGTCAAGAGGCTCTGATGAGACTAACATTGGAGATACACTTCCTGTTCCAAGTCAACTTCCAATTACATTTGAATCTTAGCATGAAATAGGAAAATATGTCTTTTAGGATTGAAAAAACTACACTTTAAGAATATTGCTTGTGTTATAAAAAAAACAGTTTTTAAATAAAAGGAGTAAATAAAAAAATAGGGGGTACTGTTTAAATGAAAAGAAAACATATTTCATTACTTTTAGCATGTGCTTTGGCTTTTAACTTTGTACCACAAGTAAACACCATAGCTAAGGCTGCAGATAATGAAGAAGTGATATTCTCAAATGATTTTGAAAGCTCAAACCTTCCTGATGAAGTTTTAGGCATACTAACTTCAAAAGATGTTTCAATAGCAAAAGTAGGAGGAAGCAAAGCATTAAGAATATCATCAAAGTTTGATGGAAGTGATGATTGGGATAACAATAAACATGAAATTGCTTTTAATACATCATCAGAAGATTTAAAAGAAGGAACCAAGATAGAGTATGACATTATAATTCCAACAAGCATGGCTGATTTTTCAGGTCTTATGAAAAGTGCTGGAGGATTCTCAACTTGTGATGGTGATGAATGGGGATGGGCCAGCTTAGATTGTGGAGATATTAAGTCTTCAGATTTCAAAAGTTTAGGCAATGGTTATTCAAGCTATCATGTATCTACACCACTTACTGAAGAGGTAAAAGGTGTTAGAAAGTTAAGTCTTCAAATTGATGCTTATAAATGTACATATGAAGGCTATATGTATATAGATAATATTAAAATTTCTGCTCCTAAAAAGGCTTCACAAGGTTCAGTTGTAGATAAGAATATTTTTTATAGTGACTTTGAAGCTGGTCAAAAACCAACTAGAGTAGATGGAGTTCTTACTTCTGAGAATGTTGGTATTAAGGAAGTTAATGACAGCAATGCTTTAAAGGTTGATGTTAAATTTGATGGTACTGATGACTGGGATAAAAATAAGCATGAACTTGTATTTGATAAGAAATATGATGATGAAATTTCAACATCTGCTAAACTTGAATTTGATCTTTTAATTCCTACAGAAAACAAGAACTTTAATGGATTATTTAAGATTGCTGGAGGTTTTTGTACATTTGATGGAGATGACTGGGGATGGGTCAATAACGATGGCAGTGAAATCAAAGCTAAAGACTTTAAGGATTTAGGTAATGGATATTCAATAAAACATGTTGTTGTACATCCAACTAAAACAGTTTCAGGTTTACAAAACATAGATATTCAATTAGATTCATATATGTGTGATTATAAAGGGGAAGCATATATTGATAATTTAAAGTTCCATGAAAGTAAGAATAGTGAAGAAACTAAAGCACCAACAGGACTTATGTGGGATTTCAATGATTCAGATAAAGAATTAGATGGATGGAAGTTTGAAGATGTATATGCATATAATGGCCCTCATACAGTTTCTTACGATAAGGATTTTACAGGAAGCGGTTCATTAAAAGTTGATGTAAAATATAATCCAAATGACAGCTGGTCAGAAATTAAGTTTGATAGATGGATGAATGATGCTATTAATCTTGGAGAATATAATACAATTAAGTTTAACCTATACTATAATCCAGCTAATATGACAAAGGGAACATTTAAGTCTCAATTTTGGGCAAATGCAGATGTTAATAAAAGTGCTGATATTGATCTTGCTAAAGCTGAATATCTTGGAGGAGGCATAAGTAAAGTTCCAGTATCAATTACTTTTAGTACTAAGGATGTTAAGACTAATATATTAATTCTTTCAATAGTTGGTTCCAACACAGATTATGAAGGATCATTATATATTGATGATATTAACTTAACAAATACTGCTGTTAAAGACCCATATGTTAAGGTTACAGCAAAACCTGCTAAGAACCCAGCTAAGGTTGATTTATCTAAGTTAGATGTGCCAAGTGTAGTTGATTTAGCAGATGCTGATGCTGCTCCTGCAACAGCAAGTTTATTTGGTTACTTAAAGGCATTAGGTAAAACTAAGTATGAATTATTTGGTCATCAAAATCCTTCAACTTATAAAGCAGGTCCTAAGGATTCAGGAAATGATTCAGATATTGAGGATTTAACAGGAACACTTCCTGGAATATGTGGTATTGATGCACTTTGCTTTACTGGAGCTGAAATTCAAGCTAAACCTGGAGAAGATTTAGTTACAGCTACTGCTAATGTTTGTAAAAAACAGGCTTCTAAGGGTTCTATTATAACACTTTCAGCTCATATGCCAAACTTTGCTTTAGTAGAGGAAAAGGGCAAGAAGAACGGAAAATGGGATTATTCAGGATATGCAGTAAATGATTTAACAGGTAATACAGCTCAAAGAATTTTACCAAGTGGAGATTTAAATGAAATTTATAATGGATATCTTGATATGGTAGCAGATTTTGGTCTTCAAATGCAGGAAGATAATATTCCAGTAATGTTTAGACCTTTCCATGAATGTACAGGAAACTGGTTCTGGTGGGGAACTGCTGCATGTGATGATGACACATATAAAGCTTTATTTGCTTACACTGTTGAATACTTAAGAAATAAGGGAGTTCATAACTTCTTATATGAATATTCAGCAGCAGGAGGATTTAATAGTAAAGAAGAATTAATGTCTAGATACCCTGGAGATGCATTTACAGATATTATCGCATTTGACCAATATCACAATAATCCAAAGGGAGGCCCTGATGTAGATTCATGGTTTAAAAATCTTAAGGATTGTGTAAAGATATGTGATGAAGCAGCTGAGGAACATAATAAGATTCCAGCTCTTGCTGAAACAGGTATTGCTACTACTAAGGGTAAACTTTATGAACAAGATGGTGCAACTGCAGTTTCAGGAAACCTTGATAAGGACTGGTACCAGCATGTTGCTGAAATAGTAAGTGAATCTGATATGCCATATTTCTTAACATGGGCTAATTTTGCTAAGGATAATTTCTATGTTCCTTATATGGTGGATAAAGAAAGGGGACATGAAATGGCAGATAACTTTATTAATTACTATAACCAGGATGATTCTATATTTGCTAATGGTGTTGGTGATTATAAAGGATTTGATGTTCATGTTGGAAAACAAAAGGACTATGGATATATTGAAAGTCCAGCATCAGGAAGCAGAATTTTAAGTGCAGCTAATATAGAAGCTAGAGTAAACAGTGAATCTACTAATGTTAAGTTTAATGTTTATGCAGGTGATGATTTAGTAGGTACTTTAGATGCTGTAAAGGGTGATAAGGATGGATACTATAAAGCATTCATGGATGAAGGAGTATTATATGATGTTGGTAGAAGAGTTGGTAAGATAGAACTTGTTGTTGATGATAATGTACTAGCATCTGCTAAGTATATCTTTAATATTCCAGAACCAGTAGAAAAGAATGATTTAGTAGATGATTTTGAAGGCTATGGAGATGAAGATGAACTTCTTCAAGATGTATGGAAGACTAATGCAGGTACTGGATGTTCTATAGTACCACAGCTGGGTAAGGATGGTAATAACCACTTCTTAAAATTCAACTACAATATTAATACCAGCATTTTAGATGAAGGTTATGCTGGAATTTTAAAATCTAAGAAGTGTGACTGGTCTGACTATGATGCAGTAGAAATTACTATTAAACCAGATGGTAATGCTCAAAAGTTAGTTATTCAAATGACTTCTAATGGTGAAGACTTTGAAGTGCATTTACCAGAATTTGCAGGAACTACAGAAGCTAAGACATTAAGAATTCCATTTAGTGATTTTAAGGGTAAACAAAATGGTAAATTTGATCCAGCTAATATTACAAGCTTTGGATTATGGTGTAATACAATAGTTCCAGAAGGACATGAGGGTACTTGGACAGTAGATTCAACATTTGAGTTTGATAACTTCCGTGCATGCAAGATGAGTGATTTAACTGAAGAGGAAAAAGCTATAAAGGCAGCTACTGAAGCATTAGATAAAGCTGAAGCTTCTAAGTCATCTGTAGATATAGATGCTGCAGAAAAACTTATTAAGAACTTAAAGGCAAGTTCAGAAAAGACTGCTCTTTTAGATAGACTTAATAAACTTAAGGATAGCTTAAATCCAGGAAATGCTGATAAGGTAGAAATTGAAGATGCAAATCTTAAGAAAGCAATTTTAGCTCAATTAAAGATGTCACCTACAGCAGAACTTACTAAAAAGGATATGTTAAAACTAAAGAATTTTGAGATAAAGAACATGGGAATAAAATCGTTAGCAGGATTAGAATATGCTAAGAATTTAAGAATGTTAGATTTAACAGGAAGCAGCGTATCAGATCTTTCAGCTATAAAGGGATTAAAGGGATTGAAATATTTAACATTAGCAGGTAATGACATATCAGATGAAAATGCAGAAGATTTAGCTGCAATGACTCAATTATTATCATTAAATCTAGATAATACTAAGATAACAAATATTGATTTTGTTAATGGATTAACTAATTTAAGAAGTCTTTATGTATCTTATACAGATACAGCAGATTTAACACCTGTAATAGGATTAAATCACTTAAAGATTTTATATTTTAATTATACTAAGGTAACAAGTTTAAAATTCTTATATGATTGCAGAAGCTTAAGTGTAATTGGCTATGTAGGATGTGACTGCCAGCCAGAATCAGGTATGTTCTGGCAATTAAAGAACTTACAAATTAAACAAGACAAGTTATCTTAATTAGTAAAGTATAGTTGATTTAAAAGGCACTTCTTTGGAGTTTTCCAGGGGGTGTTTTTTTTAATGCAGACGGGAGTGTACTTGGGGATGAGGGTGTATTTCTCTTGAGGGTATATCTCAAATCAGAGTCTTTTCAGAATGCAGAAATGCAGAAGCGAGTGTACTTGGGAATGTGAGTATATTTCTCTTGAGAGTATATTTGTAATGCGAGTTTTATTAGAATGCAGGAATGAAGGAACAAAATTCTAAATCGTACCTCTTAGAATTTGGAATGGAATATATATTTTAATTACAAATTGTATTGTTGTTTTTGGATTTGATAGAGGAGCAACTGAAGATTAGATGGATGGGAATGCAGAAGGGAGTGTACTTGGGGATGAGAGTGTATTTTTCTTGAGGGTATATCTCGAATCAAAGACTCTACGGAATGCAGAAATGCAGAAGTGAGTGTACTTGGGAATGTGAGTATATTTCTCTTGAGTGTATATATGGAAT
>CAKVFO010000196.1 GCA_934746785.1 uncultured Clostridium sp.
GAAGAAGGAGCTATAAAAATTGTTGAAGGAAGACACCCAGTTGTTGAAAAGGTAATAGGACATGGTGAATTTGTTTCAAATGATACTTACCTTAATAATGATGAAAATGAACTTTTATTAATTACAGGGCCTAATATGGCTGGTAAGTCTACATTTATGAGACAGGTAGCACTTATTACTTTAATGGCTCAAATAGGTTCCTTTGTACCTGCTGCCTCTGCTGACATTTCTATATGTGATAAAATATTTACAAGAATAGGTGCTTCTGATGATTTAGCTGGTGGTAAATCTACATTCATGGTAGAAATGTGGGAAGTTTCAAACATATTGAAAAATGCTACAAGCAAGAGTTTAGTTTTACTTGATGAGGTAGGAAGAGGTACTTCAACTTATGATGGTTTAAGTATTGCCTGGTCAGTTATTGAATACATAACTAAGAAGCAAGATTTAAGATGTAAAACTTTATTTGCAACTCACTATCATGAGTTAACTAAGCTTGAAGATATGATACCTGGAGTTAAAAACTATTCAGTTGCAGTAAAAGAAATGGATGGTAATGTAATCTTCCTTAGAAAGATAGTAGAAGGTGGTGCAGATCAATCTTATGGTATTGAAGTTGCAAAGCTTGCAGGACTTCCTACAGAAGTTATTAATAGAGCTAAGGAAATCTTAAACTCCCTTGAAGGAAATTCTAAAATTTCTATAGAGGGTGCTGATGTTTCTGAAATTAAAGAAGAAGCTGCTCCTATGCAGATGGATTTTACTAGCTTAGAAAAGGATGCTTTACTTGAAAAGCTGGCTAAAGCTGATGTTTTAAATATGACTCCAATGGATGCTATGAATGCTTTATATGCTTTTATTAAAGAAGCTAAGGATATAATGTAAGAAAGGAGGATTTCTTTCTTTTATGAAGAGAATAAATTTATTAGATGAAAATACTTCAAATAAAATAGCAGCAGGTGAGGTGGTTGAAAGACCATCTTCTGTTGTTAAAGAACTTATTGAAAATAGTATAGATGCAGAAGCTAAAAATATAACTATTGAAATAGAAGATGGGGGACAAAGCCTTATGAAAATCATTGATGATGGATGGGGAATTCATCCTGATGATATGAAAAAGGCCTTTATGCCCCATGCTACAAGTAAGATAAAAAATTCAGAAGATATTTATTCAATACAGACATTAGGTTTTAGAGGGGAAGCCCTTCCTTCTATTGCTTCTGTAGGTAAGGTAAATATAAAATCTAGAATAGAAGGAAATGACTTTGGTAATGAGCTTATTATTGAAGGTGGAGATATAAAATCCTTTGAAGAATGTGGTGTTAATAAAGGAACTACCATAGAAGTCAGGGATTTATTTTATAATGTACCTGCTAGAAAGAAGTTTTTAAAGTCAACATCAAGAGAAGGTTCACTAATTGCAGACATAGTAAATAGAACAGCAATTGCCCATCCTGATATTAGTTTTAAGCTTATTAATAATGGTAAGAAATCACTTCATACCTTTGGCACTGGAAAGCTTAAAGATGTGCTTAGAACTGTTTATGGAAAGACTATAAGTGAAAACTTAATTTATTTTGAAGAGGCTGGAGATGCTATAACTATTTATGGGTACATAGGTAAAGAAGAAATAGCTAGAGGTTCTAGAAATAATCAAAGTATTTTTGTTAATGGAAGATATATAAAACATAAAACAGTTGTGGCAGCTGTAGAACAGGCTTTTAAGTCTTTTTCAACATGTAATAAGTTTCCCTTCTTTGTATTATTTATAGAAGTTTATCCAGAACTTGTAGATGTAAATATTCATCCAACTAAGGCTGAGATAAAGTTTACTGATGATAGAATGATTTTTAAGAAGATCTTTGATACTGTTCATAAAGCACTAAAGGAAGATATCTTTGAAGATTTTAAACTTCCAGAAGAGGAAAGTAGAAAGTTTACACCTTTCCATGAAGATGTACATAAAGAGATAAAAATGGATATTAAGCCTGCTTCCTTTGTAGATAATGTAACTATGCAGTCCTTTGAAAAGAGGGAAGAAATAAATATTCCTGTAGACCTTAAGTCTTCTAGTGAATTTGATAAGAGCTCAAGTCTTGTTAAGGAAGAAAGGTTTAATTATGAAGAACCTTATGATAAAAATAATACATACATTAAGCCAGCTTATGAAAAAATATCGAATGAAGAAGAAGTTCCTTATTTTAAATATGAAAAGGAAGAATCAGCTAAACCCTTAGAAAAAGAGAAAGTTCCTAAATTCCCTCCTTTAAAAATTATAGGCCAGTTTAATAAGACTTATATCTTAGGGGAATATGATGAAGTCCTTTATATGATAGATCAGCATGCAGCACATGAAAAAATTATGTTTGAAAAGTATCTAAAGGATATTGAAGAGGAAAGCTTAGTAGTTCAGCCTCTTCTTATTCCATGTGTAATTGATTTAAGTATAGATGATTATTCATATTTTGAAGAAAATAAAGATATTTTTAGTAAGGCTGGTTTTACCTTAGAGGAATTTGGAGGAAACTCTCTTTCTCTAAAGGAAGTACCATACTTTTTAGGCAAGCTTGATCCTAAGAATCTTTTCCTAAGTATATTAGATAATTTAAAATCTTTAGGTACTGGTAAAACTACATAAGTTAAATATAATAAGATTGCTACAATGGCTTGTAAAAGTGCTGTAAAGGGCAATGATGCTTTAAGTGATATGGAAATGATAAAGCTTGTTGAAGAGCTTAGATATATAGATGATCCTTTTCACTGTCCACACGGAAGGCCAACTATTATAAAGTTTAGCAATTATGATTTAGAAAAGAAATTTAGAAGAATAGTATAAAAGAAAAATGGTGACGATATGAAGGAAAAAATACTAGTTCTTGCTGGTCCTACAGGTGTAGGTAAGACAGAACTTTCAATTAATTTAGCTAAAAGATTAAATGGCGAGATAATTTCAGCAGATTCAATGCAGATTTATAAGTATATGGACATTGGTTCTGCTAAAGTTACAGAAGAGGAAATGAAAGGAGTTAAGCATCATCTAATTGATGTTGTAAATCCAGGAAAGGAGTTTTCTGTTTCAGACTTTAAAGATTATGGAGAAAAAGCTTTAAAAGAAATTTATGCAAAGGGTAAACTTCCTATGATTGTAGGTGGAACTGGACTTTATATAAATTCTTTAACTTGTAACATGAACTTTACTGAAAGTGAAAAGGATGATGATTATAGAAAAGAGCTTGATTCATTAGCAGAAGAAAAGGGAAATATTTATGTTCATGAGCTTTTAAAAGATATTGACCCTATAAGCTATAAAAATATTCATCCAAACAATCGTAAGAGAGTCATAAGAGCCTTAGAAGTTTATAAGCTTACAGGACAGCCCTTTTCATCATATAACGCAGGAGAAAAGCTATATGACTCAAATTATGACATACATTTTTATGTATTAACTATGAATAGAGAAAAGCTTTATGAAAGAATAAATAAAAGAGTAGATATCATGATGGATAAAGGGCTATTAGATGAATGCATAAAACTAAAAGAAATGGGGTATATTTCTTCTATTCAGTCAATGCAGGGTATTGGTTATAAAGAGATTTTATATTATCTTGAAGGAAAGATATCTTTAGAGAATGCTGTTGATATGATAAAACAAGGAAGTAGAAATTATGCTAAAAGACAACTAACATGGTTTAGACGTGATCCAAGGGCAATATTCTTAGATAAAGATGTTTTAAGTGAAGAGGAAATAATTGATAAAATATCTAATGACATGTTATAAAAAGAAATGTATAATTATTTTAACGAATAAATATTGGAGGTGCTACAAATGACTAAACAACAAAATAATTTGCAGGATATATTTTTAAATAATGCGAGAAAAAATAAAATTTCCGTTGTAATATATTTAACTAACGGTTTTCAATTAAAAGGATACGTTAAAGGATTTGATTCCTTTACGGTTGTATTAGATCAAGAAGGAAAACAAATGCTTGTTTATAAGCATGCTATAACTACTGTTACTCCAGCAAAACCAATACTATTTACAAACTTAGAAGACAATGGATATTTGGAATAATTGAATATTTATTTGAAGCATTTACTACTATACATTATGTATAGTAGTTTTTTAACGTTTAGGAAAATATAAAATTAAGTACTGATTATTACTGGATTTCTAATATGTAAGCTGGTAAAAACGCTAAAAAATAATTGTAGGATGCAAAAGAACGTAAGTTAATTTACCTTGTGTTGTATAGAAATTGTAATATTGCTATAATATAATGTAGATTAAGAACGCTTTGGAGGGTTAATATGTTAGACGTAACAAAAGAATTATTAAAAACCACTTATGGTTTTAGACAAGAAACTTTAGATTTATATGAAAAAGCTCTAAAGGATGTAGAAAATCAATTCAAAAAATTTGATGAAATAAGAGAATACAATCAAATGAAAGTATTAAAGGCTTTCCAAGATGAAAATATAAGTGATATGCACTTCACTAACTCTACAGGATATGGTTATGATGATATAGGACGTGATACATTAGATAAAGTATATGCAAGAATATTTAATGCTGAAGCTGGTCTTGTAAGACCTCACTTTGTAAATGGTACACATGCAATTGGTTCAGCAATTTTTGGTAATCTAAGACCAGGAGAAAAATTCTGTGCTATTTCAGGTAAACCATATGATACTTTACATGGAATCATAGGACTAGATGAAAATAAAAGAATAGGCTCTTTAAGAGAATATGGAATAGGATACAGCCAAGTAGATTTAACTGAAGATGATAAATTTGACTTTGTTAAAATTAAAGAAGCACTAAAAGATGAAACAATTAAAATGGTACATATTCAAAGAAGTCCAGGTTATGCATATAGAAAAGCTTTTTTAGTAAGAGAAATTGAAGAAGTAATTAAATATGTAAAATCTTTAAGAGATGATGTAATAGTCTTTGTAGATAACTGTTATGGTGAATTTATTGATGTAATTGAGCCTACAGATGTTGGAGCTGACTTAATAGCAGGTTCTCTAATTAAGAATATTGGTGGGGGAATTGCACCATGTGGTGGATATATAGTAGGTAAGAAGGAATA
>CAKVFO010000197.1 GCA_934746785.1 uncultured Clostridium sp.
ATTTAAATATGAAAAGAAAGTCAGAAAAAATAAATATGGAAGAACAGAAGAAATATATGAATGTGAGGATTGTGAAGGTTGTCCGTATCGAAGCGAATGCTGTAAAAGAACTAAATCAAATCGTACTATAAGTTTAAATAGAGAACTAACTTCAATGCATGAAGAAGTTATAAATAATCTTGAATCTATACATGGTGCATTGCTTTGCATGAATAGAAGTATTCAATCTGAAGGAACATTCGGAATAATAAAGTAAAACGTGAAATGCTCGCAGCATAAAATTGATTTAATTTTTTTATTTATAATGAGAGCTTTATTAAGTGCACCCATTTTTAAAAATTAAAGGTGAAAAATAGAAATATATATCAAAGAACCATACTAGCTCAAAAACTAGTATGGTTCTTTAATTTTTAGGACTTTTTTTACAGCCCCTTCTATTATTTTATAACATCATCTCTAAAGAATGGTTTTAATGCTTCAGGAACCTTAACTGTACCATCTGCTTGTTGATAATTTTCTAATACTGCGGCTACAGTTCTTCCAATAGCTACACCTGAGCCATTTATTGTATGAATAAATTGTGGCTTAGCCTTTGGATTCTCTCTGTATTTTATATTTGCTCTTCTAGCTTGGAAATCTTCAAAATTTGAACAGCTTGATATTTCAACATATCTGTTATAGCTTGGCATCCATACTTCAATATCATACTTAAGTGCTGCTGTAAATCCTAAATCACCTTTGCATATTCTAACTATTCTATAAGGTAATCCCAAACCTTGTAATACAGATTCAGCATCAGCAACTAACTTATCTAATTCTTCATAACTTTGTTCTGGCTTACAGAACTTAACTAATTCAACTTTATTAAATTGATGTTGTCTAACTAACCCTCTAGTATCTCTTCCTGCTGAACCAGCTTCTGCTCTAAAACAAGCTGAATAAGCAGCATATTTTAAAGGAAGATCTTCTCCTGCCAGCACTTCATTTCTATACATATTAGTTACAGGTACTTCTGCAGTTGGTATTAAGAAATATCCATTATTCTCAACCTTAAAAGCATCTTCTTCAAACTTAGGTAATTGACCTGTTCCTGTCATACTATCTCTATTTACCATGTATGGTGGTAATACTTCTGTATATCCATTTTCAGTTGTGTGCTTATCTAAGAAATAGTTAATTATTGATCTTTCTAATCTAGCTCCTAAACCTTTATATATAGTAAATCTTGAACCAGCTATCTTTCCGCCTCTTTCAAAATCTAATATATTTAAATCAGTTCCTAAATCCCAGTGAGCTTTAGGTTCAAAATCAAACTTAGTAGGTTCTCCCCAAGTCTTTACTTGAACATTATCTTCATCACTTTCACCTTCTGGTACTGATGGATGTGGTATATTAGGAATTCTAAGCATTATATACTTAATTTTTTCGTCAATTTCATTAGTCTTAACATCAAATTCCTTTATTTCATCCCCAAGTTCTCTCATTTCAGCCATAATAGCAGTTACATCCTCACCTGCTTTTTTCTTCTTAGGAATTTCAGCAGAAACTTGATTTCTCCTACTTTTTAAAGTTTCAACTTGAACTAATATCTTTCTTCTTTCTTCATCTAAACAAATAAGTTCATCAATCACTGATACATCAAAATCTTCTCCTCTATTTGTTAAAGCATTTTTTATCTCTTCTGGATTTGTTCTAATTCTTTTTAAATCTAACATTCTTAATCCCTCCTAAAATAAACTATAAAAAAGTAGCTTTCCAGCACAACAAATACCTTATTAAAGCCTGTCAAAAGGTTCTAAATGCAATTTTGCTTTTCAGTTCTTTTGCAGCATACAATTATTTTTTACGCATTGGAAAGCTTACATATCTGAAGACCAGTAATAATCAACGTTTTCTTTCAAAAAAGTTTTGAATTTCTTGTACGTAAAAAAAGAGCCACTCCTCCCTAGAAAGGGACGAAAGACTCCGCGTTGCCACCCTAATTGATAGAATAAACTTCTATCCACTTAATAAATTTAACGATTTCCCGTTCTGCTCATCACAGACCCTCCAAGGTGGATTCACAATAACCAACTATTAGTTTGCACCAACCACTAACTCTCTTAAAATTAATTATTATTACTAGCCTCTTCAACAGTTTAATATTTCACTAACATAAATATATAACACTTAACTATTCTTTGTCAATAATTGACTCATTAAATCAATCTCTTTTTATTCTTCTTGTACAAAGTATATCTACTCCAGTATTAAGAATATTTCTACACACAATATCATTTACATCTATAGGAGTACTAACATATATTCTTGATAATACTTTGGAAAATTCTACAAATAGCTTTCTTTCAACCTTTTTACTACTTTTTACAGATATAACTTTATGTTTAGAATCACCTTTCACTCTTACTAAACTAGTAAATATCTCTTCCATTTTACTCCCCTCTCTACTTCTAAACTTCATCAAATTCCTTAATTCTACTAATCCAAATCTTTGAGTTCTTCGAGTCTTCAACAATTTCAATCGTCTTCTTGTCCATTTCTCTAGATAATATATTTATTATCTTTCTAACGCAATATGAGCCATGACAACTTCCATTTGCTGCACCAGTTCTTCTTTTTATACCTTGTACAGTTCTTGCACCTAAAGGTCTTCTTATAGCATCTATAATTTCACCTTCTGTTATATTATTACATGCACATACAATATTTCCATATCTTTTATCAACGGAAATTAATTCATTTCTTTCCTTAACAGTCATATCTCTAAATCTATAAATTTCACGTCTTTTATCGATAAACTCTTTCTTCTCAGTTGCTTTTAAATTTTTAGCTATAGAATTGCTAATCCTTTGGGCAATAACAGGTGCAACAGTCATTTTTGCATAGTGAGTTCCTGTAACCCTTATATATCCTTTATCTAAATTACTGTCATCTATAACTATTGAATCTTTCTCATATACATCACTAAATATATTATTTACATTGCACTTTTCTATATTAGGTATTAACATTTTACCATACTTTATACCTTCTTCAATATTTACTGCTGTTGGATTTTTAATTCCAATTATTGATCCACTAGATAAATCCGGTATACTTACTATAAAACTTTTATCATTTAAAACCTTTATAACTACTTTATTAGGAACATTTTTTATAGTGTTATCAATTAGATAATAACTCATATTCTTTAAAGTCAAGCTCTTAGATTCATCCATACTTTTATTCGTATCATCTTGTAAATAAACATCATTTGCTATAGTATTAATAACAACCCTACAAGTAAATTTGTTCTTACTAGTAATAACCTTAAATCCTTTATTTATATTACTTATATCAATTACTTCTTCTTCAAATCTAAAGTTAACCCCATTTTCTGCTGCCACTTCTGCATAAGCTATAGATAAGTCATATGGTGCTATAATTGCTACATTTTCTGAATATAATGCTTTATTTATATTCATACCTATATTGGGTTCTATTTTTAAAACGTCTTCTTCATTCAATAACTCAACCTTATCTATATTTCTCTTCTTTGCCCTATTATAAATAGCTTCTATTTTATTTATATTATCATCATCATATACTCTTAAAGCACCAATTTTTCTATATGGGACTTTAAATTTCTTGCAAGCTTCCTCTATCAATTTACTACCCTTCTCTTCCAAAGAAGCCATTGATGAATCTGATGTTTCCGATCCATCATATACTACTGAAGTATTTACAAAGGCTATGTCATCTACAATATCAAAATCCTTTTCTATTAACGCTATATTTAAATTATATTTAGATAGTTCATACGCAACTGAACATCCAATTATTCCGCCTCCTAAAATTAATACATCATAATCCATTTCATTCACCCCTATATTCACTAGATATTTATTCTATAATAAAACCTTTTTCTTTTAATTCATTTAATATTAAGCTCATATTTACTTCATTATCAGTTATTATAGTGTGAATATGAACTCCATTAGTTAATAAAGATAATAATTTAGCTTCATTTTCTGTATACTTATTAATAAAATTTTCTAAATCGTGCAGGCTACTTATCATTAATATTCCCTTTATTTCACCATATATAGGATGTTCAACTATAACATCTTCAATAATTCCACCATACTTAATAATTATCTCTAATTCTTCTCTTAATTTTTTTTCATTATGTGATACAGCAATTACTTTTTTTATTCCTTTCTCTTCTTTATTTATTATGTATCCATCAGGTGTAGCTATTATTAAATTGCCTTCAGCCCTTAATATAGCTATATCTTTAACAATAATTTGTCTAGTAACATTATACTTATTAGCCAATAAAACTCCCTTTATAGCTTTTTCACTTTTTTGTAGTTCACTTAATATAGCTCTTCTTCTATTTATCGCACTCATCTAATCCCTCTTATATAAATATTAATTATTATCATCACACTTCTTTATAATCTCTAAATAACAATTATTACTTTGCTCCTTGCAATGATGCTTTTCAATTGCCTCTAATAATTCAGTATCATTTATATTCATATTTTTTAATATATTCGAAGACTTTTGGGGATGATTATAATATACATCAATCTTCTTTAATGAAGTATTTTTTTTTAATTTCCCTTTAGTTATTTTATCAAGAATTACTATTATTGATTTATCTATGGTAGTTAATCTCTTTTCTATCTTCCCTATATCATGAAGTAATGCAATTTTTGCTAACTTACCTTTATCAATATTACTCCAATTATTACTTTCCTTCAAAGCATCTTTACAAACTCTTATACTATGCTGTTGTTCTGAAGTTTGTAACTTTTTAAAAAGATATATTTCTTCCTCATTCAAGTATATATTTAATATATTTTTATCAACTTTTTTAAGGGGTGCTGTAATCGCCCATATAAATTGTTTTAATCGATATATAGACATAAAGTTTATTCCTTATCAAAAATTATATTTACTTTTATCATATCACCTAACAAGGTTATTATCAAATAAGAACAAAGTGGCTGACGCCACGCTCCCTTCGGGAAACTTAATTGAAAGTGTAAATTTAAAAGCATAGGATACTCA
>CAKVFO010000198.1 GCA_934746785.1 uncultured Clostridium sp.
ACCTTCTACATTACCTTCAAAAACTCCACCATGATAACATACTATTTTATCAATATCTAAGTTTAATAATTTCTTAACTGAGCTTTTATTCTCATCACTATTAAAATTATATAAATCATCAGCAAAACCAATTTTACCCTTATCAATTTTCAAAGCATCTCCTGCTATTAAAATTTTATACTTATTAAGATATAAAGATATATGACCTAAAGTATGACCTGGAGTATGAATAACAGTTACTCCTCCACAAAAAGGTATTACCTGCCCATCTTTTAATGTTTCATCAACTTCAACCTTACATTTTTCAAAACCTTTTTCCATAGCTTTATATACTTTTTCAGCCTCTTTTGGCATAAACTTTAACTTTTCTTCAAAGCACCTTAATTTAAGAGCTCTTTCGTTCCCTTCAATATAATGAACTTCTTTTTCATGAGATAAAACTTTTATTTTTCCTTTAGATTCATCCTTTAAAAGTTTTGCATTACCTATATGATCTATATCGTGATGTGTAAGTATTATTTTACTAAGCTCTGATATATCTAAATCCTCTTCCTTAAATACTTTATGAATAGTTTCATAAGTTCCTGGGAAACCTGTATCTATAAGAATTAATGAATCATTATCTTTTAGAACTACTGGATATATTATTCTCTCAGAATTGTTAATACTTGATATTAATTTTAATACATAAATCTCTTCATTTATTTTCATATTATCCTCCATTACCACATACTTTAATATTAAATTTCTTTACACACTTTCTTTAAAAACATTTATATCTTCTCTATATCTTTTCCTTAAATTCATCTCTTCTTATGTTAAACAGATTTAAGATTTCTTCCCTTGCATCTCTTGGATTAATTAAGAATAAAGTCTTTTTTATAACATCATACTTAAAAAGGCTATTATCTTCCTTAAAATAAACATTATAAAAACTTATATTTTCATCCTTTTCTCGTCTAAGGTATAAAACTTCACTTTCATTCTTAAGTTCCAAAATATTAACTATCTTACTTACACCAACAACCTTTTTTTCCTCTTCAGCCTTATTATCCCCTAAAAGAAATGGTTTATCCTTAAAAATTTTAGCAACTATCTGTGCTTTTAATTTCCTTTCAACCTTATATTCATTACTACCTTCCCTTGAAAGAGTAATAAGGTAAGGACTACTATTAAAAGCAATTATCTTTCCATCTGCCCATATATAATTTTCAGCATTCTTATAACTATAAAGGTAATTTAAAAAGATAATTCCTAAGCTGTCAACACTGCCATCTTTTTTTAAATACCCCTTTTTTAGTAAAGATTTTTCAGTGCCTATACAACTTATATCTTCCATAGCTTTTGCCTTTAAAGGATCAATACCATATATATATTTCCCTTTAAGAGCTGTGTTTAAATAATATATCTCATTAGAAGCAAGCATCCTAACTATCTCCATTCACTTGGTATTTTTCCAGATGACATATATCCATCTGCATTATCATAAAGTTTCTTTAATACTTCCACTTCATCATTAGTATTATCTAAAACTTTTTTATGATATGTTTGACATATTTCACACAATGCCTTACTCACCTTTTGACTTTTACCTGTCCACTGTCCATCATCAATTAAATTTATAACCTCATTTAAAATTTCATAGGCATCATTTATTTTATTATTAGCCAAAATAATACTTCCTATTTCTTCTGATAAATCCGACTTTAGTTTATAACTCACTTAAACATCACCTCTTTAGTTTTCTATACTTTTTGTTTTTTCATCTTCTGCAAGTTCATAATACCTTTCAGCCTTTTCATAGGATTTATCTGCCGCTAAATCTATATTCTTCATTTTTCTTGAAGCTTTCTCCATGGCATTAAGAATTTTAGATTTATAGTTTTTTATACCGTCTTTAAAATCATCTATTGCATCACCATAAGAATCTGATGTATCTGAATTTATCTCACTTAATTTTTCTTCACATTCGGAAATATAAGCTTGAATTTTAGCAGAACTCCTTCTCAACTTTTTTGAGGCCTGAGAATAATAATTACCATTATACTGATACTTTAATATTTTGCGCTTACTAGCCGCCTTTTCTATTAAATCCACTTTTTATATCGTCCTTCCTTATTATATAAAATTTATTACATAATCCTAATTAATTACAAATTATCTTATTATATATTACCATATCACTTATTTTTTAGCTATTACTTTAATTAACTTAAAAGGCAAAAAAGCTGATATTAAAAGCATAGGATATAAAAAATCCTATGCCAAACTTAAAAACTATCTTTTTTATGCATAACACATTGTAATAAAAGCTCTAAACACTTTCCTACTATCCTCACTTATTTTAAAAGAAAACTCTGGATGCCATTGAACAGCCCATACGAACTTTTTATCTGGCATATACACTGCTTCTACTAACCCATCCTCTGCATAAGCCATAGGTAAAAGCCTATAGGATAGATTTTTTATTCCTTGATGATGATAACTATTTACATCTATTTTATCCTTGCCTATCAAAGTATATAAGGGTGACTTTTTGACTATATTAACCTTATGGATTGGAATATCATAAGGTGGGGTTTGACAATGTTCAACATTCGATGGATGTTGAAGTGGAATATCTTGATAAAGGCTTCCTCCTAAAGCCGCATTAATAAATTGAATTCCCCTACAAATACCTAATACAGGCTTATTTATTTTTAGAACTTCTTCTAATAAAACTTTCTCCATAAAATCACGATCTATTGAACATTCACCACACTCCATTATTTCTTCTTCTCCATATAATTCTGGAGATACATCCTGGCCTCCTGTAAATAGAAATCCATCAAATTTTTCTGCCAATTGTATAATAACATTTCTATCACTTGTTAGTGGCAACATTACTGGAATTCCTCCAGCTTCTTCAATTCCCTTCATATAACCTGGAAGCATCCAAAAGCTTTTTTTAAAATTATCTATAAGCGGTAATACACCAATGATTTTCTTATTCATAATAATCCTCCAAAAACAAAAAAAGTGAAAGCCAAAATTGGCTTTCACTTCTTTGTGAATATTTCTATTATTATTATAAAACAATTTAATTATATTATCAATAATTTATAAATTATTTTTGGATATTCTTGATATAATAGATATAAAAGTTTATATTTACTCTTTGTATTTCAAATTGTTATATTATACAATTTACACAAAAAGTTTTAAGGAGGAATTTCTATTGATTTTAACTACTAAAAGACTACTTTTACGTCCATGGGAAGAAAAAGATGCTGAAAGTTTATATAAAATTGCTAAAGATCCTGATGTTTTACCTGCTGCTGGAGGTATGGTTCATGCAAATGTAGATTTTAGCTTAAAATTTATAAAATATAGATTATCTAAAGAGGAAACTTATGCTATTGTTCTAAGAAATGAGTCTACTCCTATTGGCAATATTGCTTTAAAGATTGAAAAATTCAATAAAAACACAAAAGAGACAGAGCTTGCCTTTTGGCTTAGTAAAGAGTATTGGGGACAAGGAATAATTCTTGAAGCTATAAAAGAAATCCTTAAACATTGTCTTAATAATCTTAAAATAGAAACTGTATGGTGTGGTTTTTATGAAGGTAATGTAAAATGTAAAAGAGTTTTAGAAAAAGCTGGCTTCAAGTATGATCATACTATTAAAAATTATCCTTGCAATATTATGAGTGAATATAAAACTGCTTATTTTATGAAATTTGATCTACAAAGTGGCTGACACCACGCTTTTTAGCGCAGGAAGCCACTTGATAAGCCATGCTAAAGGTTCTAAAAGCAAAATTAAAGGATAGAAGTAATATTTTTATGCTCCAAATCACAACCAGTCGCTTAAAAATATTGCTTCTACCTCCTTAAATACTAACGGAAATTTTGCTTTTCGGTTCTTTTGCGGCACTACATTTTTTCTTTTTAACGTATTGGACGACTTACATATCAGAAATCCAGTAATAATCAATACTTGCTCTTAAAAAACTTTAAATTTCCTATTGATTAAATATATTAGAATATATCTTAATAATAAGGTTATAATAATTATATAGTTATTTCCGAAATGGATTTAACTATCTACTTTCATAAAGTTGTGGCCCTAGGACAATATTGTGCACCTAGGGCTCGTTCATTTATGCTATTTGTCTAACCTTTTATCACACTCCATACCATGATAAACACTTTGTATTGCATAACCATAATTTAAACTTTTAAAACTTTCCAAACCAACACCTATAATAAGTTTATTATTAAATTTTGCTGTTCTCTCCATCCAGTTCATGTCACTCTTAGTTCTTGAACCATCTGAAAAATTATAAAAAGAAGTATTATTAATACTATCAAAAATATTTTTAGCATTATTTTTGCAATCCATTATTACAATATAATCTGCTGCCCTGCATACTTCATCTGCTATATTTTTATTATAAGCGCAGCTACAAGCTTTACTTAAAAGCTTAGGTATCCTTTCCTTTCTAGTTTTCTTATCTAGGCCACATAATACTTCCTATATAATCTTTCCTAATATATAATTAAAATAAGAAGTCTTATAAGTAATAATACTTATCTCCGCTTCCATTCCGCTTTTCAATTCTACCTCTTCACTATTTTTATCTTTAAGTGTACTATTATCTAACTTGCATGTGGCAGAATAAAACTTCTTTTTACTAACTTCATCTACTAATACATCATCAGTAATGCTGTTAATGTTAGACTTTATAACTCCATACTCACTTCTAGGTAAAGATACAATTTCTATCAATACCTCATCATTTTCTTTTACATTTCCTATGCTAGTATTTTCAATATAAACCCTGCATACATTATCCTTCATATCTATAATCCCAGAAGCATTAACAACTATATCTTTTTCAGCAAAAACAGACCAAGTAACTATAGCAATCATAGTAATTACTATGATATACATAACATATTTCAAAAATGTATAGGAACAAGATGACTTATA
>CAKVFO010000199.1 GCA_934746785.1 uncultured Clostridium sp.
ACTTAATTCCATTATCAGTAAATTCATAACTTATATTTTCTGTATTCATTATGTGTACTAAATAATAAATATCTTGATTACACTTTATAGGTAATAGTTCAATATTATCTTCAATCCATATATCTTTCAGCTCTGATTTTGCCTTTTCAGATACAACAAGTGTTCTGGTATCAACCCATAAAAATGGTCTGTCACTCTTTTTACCTTTTGTTATTACCTCCACCTGTGGAGTTATCCATTTATCGCAAACAGGAGAATCCTCTAATAATAAATTCAACATCTGCTTAATAATTCTTTAAATATTAAAATGTTTTATTAAATTTTTTTGCAATAAAGCTTACAAGATTACAAATTAAGGTAGTTTTACCGACACCACCTTTATTATTAAACATGGCAATTGATATCATCAACTCACTTCCCCACTTATATATACTTTATCTAAATTTAAAAATTATATATACCATATAAGCAGTTCATTAAACTACCTATATGGTATAAAAACTAAATACTCATCGAATCAACATAGAACATTTCTACGCTTCCATCTTTAAAAATCACCAAACCACCTGAAGGCTTAAACCAATCACAAGTACATGTAATTTCAATTTGATTTTTAAAGACTCTTAATTTTTTTAGTTTTAATGAAGATAACTTTTCTTCTCTTGTTTTGGCTTCAAAGACTCTCTTTGCTTTCTCTTTGCCAACTATTTTAGCAAATCTTTCTTCAGTTTCATCTTCCATCATTTCTTCTCTTTTAACTAATGCTGCTTCTTCTATATTATGACAAGTTTGCTTAATACCATCTATTAGATATTTCTTATATAATTCTTTTTGTAAACTCTTAACTTCTTTCGCCTCTTTAGCATGAACTATATCAGGATTACTTTTAAGAAATTCTATAAGTTCCTTGTCAAATAATTTATATTTAAATAATTCATATTTTATATATATTATATCAACTTCTACTGAAACATCTTGATTCATTCCATTTATGTCAAATACCAATTTATTATCTAGTAGCCAATGATCTTCATCTTTCATCGTAATTTTACCATAAAAATCATCTATAAATACTTTTTTAGCCATTTTTTCCCTCTCCTATCTTTTCATATCTTAATATTGTTAACATCAATTTCTTCTTACTTTCCATCACATTTACTATGAGATAAACTTTCATTTTCTTGTCTCTTAGCCTCCGAAGTACCACCTAAGTGTCCAAATTGATGATTAATATCTGTGTCTACCCATTGAGTCTTATTTAATTTTTTATTCTTAACTAAATTTTCCTCGTGAATTGTTGCCCATATAATTTTTGCTGTTCTTTCAATGTTGCTTGAGCTAATATTTTTTGGAAATACGTATTACTAGTTTTATCAATTAATTCTTTCTTAATAGTTTCTATAATACTCTTAGCCATATCTTGTGACCTTTGTGAACCTTCAGCTATTCCCATTACATTATTTTTAAACATTTCTTCATAATTACCATTATAATCTACTATGATTTTAGCTATTTGTTGATTAGTATTTGGATGTGTTATACTTCTCTTTGATGATACATTTGTATCTACTGTAAAAACTGCAAAATAATCAAAATCAACTTGTCCGTTTTTATATAGAACATATTTTGCATTATGTGCTTTCATTAATTTTTCTACACGATTATGAAAATCAGTTTTATCTTTATTTTTAAAATAAAATTTAGAATTTCCTCTTTTATCATCCCAATAACCATACTTAGGCTTTTTACCTGGTACTTGTTTTAATCTTTTTTTGATATCGTCTTCCGAATCATATAACAAATCATCTAAAAATGCATATCCACTAGGATCATAATAAATAACTGGATTATTTCCACAATAAACATAAAGGTTAAGTCCATCCCCTCTATACTCATCTT
Organism: uncultured Clostridium sp.; assembly: GCA_934746785.1. Classification (GTDB taxonomy): domain Bacteria; phylum Bacillota; class Clostridia; order Clostridiales; family Clostridiaceae; genus Clostridium. The sequence goes on from CAKVFO010000199.1 coordinate 1,900, forward strand.
CCTGAGTAAACCTGCCAATTACAGGATTATAGAATCTAGCTCTTAAATAGTACTACGCAGTAATATTATCAAACTGCTGTCCAGTATAAGTTATCCTATTATGAATATCTTCCTTAGAATAAAGTACATTACCAAAGGCATCATATCTATATTCATTTCTAACTTTACCATCCACATCAGTTATAAACTCAGTACTACCCTGCTCCTCAACCGAATAATAATACCTATTATCCTTAACATCAGCAGCTACAACATCATAACCTCTGATAAATCTTGAAACTACATTATTATCACCATCAGTTTCAACAAGTACTTCATCATTATGGAATATAAACTTACTTAACTTCTCTTTTTCTTCAATTTCGTACCTTAAACCTTTAAGTGAAACTCAAAATCTTGTATTTGGTTAGTTGAATTTACTCAGCGAAGGCACCTGAGTCTAGCTTCCTTTTTTCATATCAACTAAAGTATTACCTTCTTTAGTTATTGCTTTAACCTGTTGGTTTAAAGTATTATATTTAGATGAGTTAGTACCAGAAACTGTCTCTTATTTAAGAGTATTACCTTGTTTTGTTGGTGTCAATAAAAATTCCCCACCTTAGAGCAAAAAAATTATACAGGATTAGTCGTAGCTAATCCCTTTAATTTTTCTTGTCGTTGTTTCATTCTGTAACTTTCACCATCAATTACAATAAAGTTGCAATGATGTATGAATCTATCTAATATTGCTGTTGCTAAAACTGGATCATAAAATATCTTAGCCCATTCATCAAATTTTTTATTTGAGGTTACAATAATAGAACCAGTTTCATATCTTTTAGAAATTATTTCGTAAAAATCATCAATGTTATTTTGAGAAAGCTTTTTCAATCCTAATTCATCTAAAATAAGTAAATCTGGAGAGATATACTTTTTCAATTTTTTATTTACTGAATTATCTGCTCTAGCCATATATAGTTCATCTAACATTTGATTTACTGTTGTAAATAGAACACTATACCCTTGAGAAATTGCATTAATACCTATAGCTATAGATAAATGTGTTTTCCCCGTACCCGAAGGACCTATAAAGGCTATATTTTCTTTGTTTCTTATAAATTCACAAGTTGCTAAATTATAAATTTCTTTTCTATTTAAATTAGGCTGATAATTAAAATTATATGCTTCTATAGTTTTATGGTTTGGAAATTTAGCACTATGCAACCTTTTAGATTTAGCATTCGCTATACGGTTAGAGGATTCATCATTTAACATTTCTATTACCATCCTTTCTTTGCAAAAATATATTATATTTATTCAAGTCCCGCTTAAAAGAATTTTCCTCATTGCTTATATAACTAGAAGATGGTAAATTTGTTGTATCAATATTCTTTTCTAATATATTTTTAATTGTTTTGTAACTTATTGAATTAAATAATATTGCCCTTGCACATGCAGAATTTATATTTTCATCAGAATATTTTTTTCTTAAGGATAATACACCTGAAATTGCTCTATAATCATACTTTCTATTAGGAATATTAGCATTAATATAAAGATCAAAAAATTCAGAAGCATCCTTTCCTATATTATTCATTTCGGCTTTTTGTCTTGACAATATCTCATCAATAGTTATATTCTTACTATGAGGATAATGGTTAATATCCGTTAAAAATTTGCCCTTTTCACAAGTTGCTAGGCTGTGTAGGGCTATTTCTTTTTTATCAGAATAAATTCTTAACAAACCATTCATTTCAACTACATTAACTGTTTTACCTACATATCCATAAGGAACTGAATAATAGTTACCTTTATAAGAAATATGACAGTTAGTAGCTACATTACATTCCTTACTGTTAGAAAGTATATAGTCTTCCTTCGGCAATGGCGATAGCTTTGCTTGTTCGCATTCTAAGAATACTTTAACTGGAACCTTTTTAGTTGTCCCATGAATTCTTTTGTTAGCTATATCTCTTAGCCAAGTAGATAAAAATTCTTTTGCTTCATCAATACTTATAAAATTTCTTCCTTTGAAACAGCTTTCTTTTACATATTTTACATTTGATTCGACTTTGCCCTTGTCAGTTGGAGTATACACTCTTCACGGTTGCGCTAAGAATCCATAGTAGGCGGCAAAGGCTGCATAGTCTTTTTGAATAGTAGGTTGGTAGAAATCAGCTTCTAATATAGCTGCTTTAAGATTGTCAATTTTAACTGTTTCAGGTACACCATTAAAGTATTTAAAAGCATTTTTATGGCAATTAATGAACGTTGCTACTTTTTGATCTAATACAATTTCAACATACATATATCTTGAATAACTTAATGACATTATGAATATCCAAGCCTTTTTTCGATGTCCATTTACATTTAAAGTTCCTATGTAACCAAAGTCAACTTGTGCTTCTTCACCAGGTTGCGAATGTAAAACCATATATACTTTTTTAGGTTTTGTTTGCTTTAAATCATGTATATATTTTTTAACAGTGTCATAACTTCCTGAATAACCATAATCTCTAATCAGATCATGAAAGATTCTTTTTGCTTGAATACCTTTTTGAGCTTCAATTTCAATATATTCTTTATAAGGATCTAATATAGAGATACGAGTTTTTTCTTCCGAAGGTTTATTGGTTTCATTTAACTTTTTTCTAACTGTTTTTCGATCAATATTTAGCATTCTTGCTATTTGAGAAATGTTATATCCTTTCTCGAATAAAGTTTTTATAGTTGTACACATTTCTTCACTTATCATCCTTCCTCCTATAATGTTTATAAATAACATTATAAAAGGTAAAATAATAAGTGGGGAATTTTCTTTCCCCTAAGTGGGTATTTTTATTTTACCACTAACATAAGTGGAATTATTGAGTCTAGGATTTCCTTGCCTGTACTCTGTGAAAGTGATTCACACCAAATCGTAGATTTGGGTTCTCTACTTTTCAGGTTACGGTAGCTTTCAATCCTAGATATCTTGGCTTTTATAAATATATTTCAGTGCATGAAAAAAGATTAATGCTCCATTACTGAAACATTAACCTTCTCAACTTCTTTCACTGCATTATTTAAGTTATGCAGTGT
>CAKVFO010000200.1 GCA_934746785.1 uncultured Clostridium sp.
GTATACGAATACATATTTTCTACATCTTTCGCATTTTTGTTTTCTTCTGTCTTATCCTTTTTAATGTTCATTTTTATATCTGATGAATTAAACTTTTCTTTAATTGTTTCTGCTAAATTACTTGCCTTATCAACAACTTCATCTTTTGCAGAAGTTATATATTTATTAACAACTTCAATTGTTCCATCAGTTTTTGTTATCTCAATAGTTATCTTTGTCGCTACTGCAGCAATTACACCAAATGCTAATAATGCTGGCATAATAACAGCAATAACAGCTACTGCTATTCCTGCATTTACAGGCACATCAACTATAACTTTTTCATCTTTCTTTATTTTAATTCTAGATATATTACCTCTTTTTATTAGTTCTTTAAGCCAGTTTTTAAATTCATCTATTGTTTCTCCTGCCTTTTCAAAACTTTCAGCTTTATCAGATTCTTTATTTTCTAAATAAATTATTGCTTCTAAAACATCTCCATTACTATATTCCAATGCTTCTTTTGCCTTAGAATAACTTACACCTGTTCTCTCAATTACTTGATCTACATGCTCTAATGATATTTTTTCCATAATTATACTCACTCCTTTATATAATTTAACATTTCTAAACTTTTTGGTTTTTTTGAATAACTTGAGGAAATAATACTAAAAGTAACCTTTTCTATTTCCTTTTTTATTTCTTTTGTAAGATTTAATCTATATATCTTATCTGAAGGTGTATTAGTTAAAAATTTCAAAGCATTATAAGCACCTCTAGATATATGTATGCCATATTCTTTTCTGCATTCATTACAAATGCCTCCAAATGAAGAGAGACTTATAAAATCCCCCACTGACATCCTTTTTTTACAAGATGTACAATAGTCTAATATAAGTCCATACCCTGTTGCCTTTAATAATTTTAGTTCAAATGACCTCACTAAAAGTTCATAATCAATCGCATCTGTATTTAATAGATACAAAGTAGTAACAAACTCTCTAAAAAGCCATGGGTTTTTTTCTCCTTCAATAAGAGCTATATCAATTAATTCACATATATAAGATGAGTAGGTTAACTTGTCTAAATTTTCAAGCAGCCCTTGAAAAGAATTTACTATTTTCCCTTCCTGAATATTAAATAAGCTTTTTCCTTTAAACAACATATATTCACCATAGCATAAAGGAAGAGTAACAGCCAAAAGTTTACTTTTACTTCTTTTTGAACCTTTTGCTATAGAAGAAATCTTTCCAAACTCATCTGTATATAACCATACTAATTTATCGTTTTCTTTAAAATCTTGAGTTTTTATAACTACAGCTCTACACTTACTTAATAACAGATTAATCATCCCCTAAAAATATTATTATTTTTTCTTTTTATAGCCTAATTCCTTTAGAAGATTTTGATTATCACGCCATTCTTTTCTTACCTTTACCCATATCTTTATATTAACTTTTGAACGTAAAAATCTTTCAAGTTCATATCTAGCTGTTTCTCCAATTTTCTTTAAACATTGTCCATTTTTACCTATAATTATACCCTTATGAGAATCTTTTTCACATATAAGATCTACTTCTATATGATATGTTCCATTCTCTTTTTGTTTCATCTGTATTACATCAACAGCAATACCATGTGGAACTTCATCTCTTAAAGTTCTAAGTGCTTTTTCTCTTACTATTTCTGAAACTATAAATTTTTCTTGAACATCAGCTATCATATCTTCTGGATAATACTTAGGTCCTTCTGGAAGATATTGCACCATCAAATCCACTAATGTATCAACATTTTTCCCTTTTAAAGCCGATATAGGAATAATTTCTTTAAAATCAAATTCCTTTGAAAATTTATCTAAGCTAATAGCTACCTTTTCCTTACTTGTTTCATCAACCTTATTCAATGCTAGAAATACAGGTGCTTTAGTATTTTTTAAAGTTTCAAGTATAAATTTATCTCCTCGTCCAAGTTCATCATCTGGATTGGTTATAAATATCACTAGATCCACATCTTTTAAAGAATCTTTTGCTGAATTAACCATAAATTCTCCAAGTTTATGTTTTGGTTTATGTATTCCTGGTGTATCAACGAAAACTATTTGATAATTATCTCTTGTTAATATTGTTTGAATATTATTTCTAGTTGTCTGAGGTTTGTTAGATACTATTGATAACTTTTCCCCCATAATATGATTCATTAATGTTGATTTTCCAACATTCGGTCTCCCTACAATTGTTACAAATCCTGATTTAAACATTATTCCTCCTAATTTTCTAAATCTTTTTATGAATGTTTTTGGCATTTTTTATTTAATGTTTTAATTAATACCTAGTTTTCATTCTTTATTAGATAAATAGTATTATTATATACATTTCCTACTCTATTTTATCATTATAATATAAATAGTATATACTATTTATATTATGTGTATTTTCAATTATATCATTATATTTAAATTATACAAGAAAAAGAATTTATTATAACTTAAGCTTTTTTTATCTTATTAACTTTCCTATACTTGTACAAAGTGGCTGACGCCACGCTTTTTAGCGCAGGAAGCCACTTTGTCACAGCCTGTCAAAAGGTTCTAAAGGCAAAATTGGAGGATAGAAGTAATATTTTTATGCTACAAATCACAACCATTCGCTTAAAAATATTGCTTCTACCTCATTAAATACTAACGGAAATTTTGCTTTTCCATTCTTTTGCGGCCTACAATTATTTTTTAACGTATTGGAAAGCTTGCATATCAGAAAGCCAGTAATAATCAGCACTCCCTCTCAAAAAAAGTTTTGAATTTCCTATAAGTTAAAAAGTATCTCAAAACTCACAAAAAGTTTTGAGATACTAATTCATATTTTAAATAAATTAAGAATCAATGCAGTAACAAGCATTCCTAAAACAGCTCCCACTATAACTTCCATAACTGAATGAACTTCTGAATCTACCCTGCTTTGCGCTGTTATAAAAGCCATCAAATAACTTAGAATAATACATATAGGCTGTTCAGTAATATAGGAAATTGCTGTAGCTACTGAAAAAGCCAATGCACTATGACCACTTGGCATTCCACCTTTTAAAGGAGTACCTTCTCCAAATATAGCCTTTGCAATAATAGTAACTAAGGACACTATGACTATAACAATAAAAATTGTATATGGATTTGAATTTTTAACCTTTATTATGCCTTTATAGGATAACTCAGATAATTTATCCCAAAATATAATGTACCCAACAATTACAGCATTTATTGCAGTTACTAAAACTCCACCCGCCGCTGCATTTTTGGCCACTTTAGCCAAAGGATGATAGAAATTAGTTGTCATATCGATAGCAGCTTCGATAGCAGTATTAATTAACTCTGCTGATATTACCATTGTAATTGTTATAGCAAGTATCAAAAATTCACTTTTTGAAATATCAAAACAAAAACATGCAAATAGGACTCCTATAGCAATCATTAAATGTATTTTCATATTTCTTTGTGTTCTTACTGTATCTATTACACCATCAATTGCATTATTAAAACTATTAACAAGTTTCTTTAGTTTCATAAGCATCATCCTTTTTTTGATTAATCTCTTTTAATATTTAACTTATTTAAAATTTCCTCTTCCCTTGCTCTCATCTTTTTCTTTTCTTCATTTTCCATGTGATCATATCCTAAAAGATGAAGTACTGAGTGAACTACAAGATATGATGCTTCTCTTTCAAAAGAATGATTATATTCTTTTGATTGTTCTAACGCCTTTTCTAAAGATAATACTATATCTCCAATCACAAGGTCTTCTCCATCTAAAAATGTTTCATCAAACTTCTCCTCTTTGTAAACATCTTTATATACTTTATCCTTAGGATAATCAAGTATAGGAAACGATAATACATCTGTAGCCCTGTCTATTCCTCTATTTTCATTATTAATCTCTCTTATTTCATTATTATCAACAAATACTAATGATACTTCACAAGGAACATTAACTCCTTCTTCTTTTAACGCAAAAGTAATTGTATTCTCTAACTTATTGGTAAATTTTTCTGTCACTTCAATTTTATCTTGTCTATTGTCTACGTAAATCAAATTTTACACCTCTTTAACTTTTTTCTTTTCAGTTGGATATTCAATTCTTTGATGATATATACTATTAAATCCTTTTAAAAAAGTCTTTCTTATAGTACTTAAATCTTTTAATGTTAAGTCACAATCATCAAGTTGTCCTGAATAAAGTTTATCCTTTATTATATTATTAACCATCTCTTCTATCTTACCCTTAGTTGGATCTGTGATTGATCTTACTGCTGCCTCTGCTGAATCTGCAAGCATTATAATACCTGCCTCCTTAGTAGATGGTATTGGACCTGGATATTTAAAGTCCTCTTCTCTAACTTCGTCTGGATGTTCAGAGTTATTTTTTTCAGTATAATAAAAGTATTTCACTAAAGTCGTACCATGGTGCTGCACTATAATATCCTGTACTATCTTAGGGAGTTTATATTCTTTAGCAAGTTCTAATCCATCCTTTACATGAGAAGTTATTATTAAAGTACTTAAACTAGCATTAATTTTATCGTGTGGATTCTCTTTAGTCATCTGATTTTCTTTAAAGAATACAGGTCTAACAACTTTTCCTATATCATGATAATAAGCTCCTATTCTTGCAACTACTGAATCTGCATTCACTTCCTCTGCTGCCATTTCAGCTAGATTAGCAACCATCATACTGTGATGATAAGTTCCTGGAGCCTCCATTAACAACTTCTTTAATAATGGATTATTAGGATTACTTAATTCTAATAACTTTAATGTTGTTACAATATCAAATCCTACTTCAAATACCGGTAAAAGTCCTATAGCTAAAATTCCTGATAATATAATTG
>CAKVFO010000201.1 GCA_934746785.1 uncultured Clostridium sp.
GTTTAGCAAGCAGCTATGCTGACTTCATGCCATCAACTAATCCTCTTACTATTGGCAATTTAAACTCTGATGTTTCAATTCCTACCCCTGCAAAAACTGTAACTACTAATTCATCTTCATCTCAAAAAACAAAGAAGATGACTAAGATTTCAATTATAATAAATCAAGATAAACTAGAAATATTAAAAGCAGCTCTTGATAATATGGGAATTACAGGTATTACTGTTACCCAAGTTTTAGGGTGTGGAATGCAAAAAGGGCATATAGAATATTACCGTGGTGTTGAATACGATACTCACCTATTACCTAAAGTAAAAGTTGATATAATTGTATGTGCTATTCCAGTAGATACTGTTATTCAAACAGTTAATAAGCTTTTAAGAACTGGTAAAATTGGTGATGGTAAAATCTTTGTTTATGATGTTGAAAATGTAATTAAAATTCGTACCGGCGAAGAAGGATATGATGCATTACAAGATAATGCTTAATAAAAAAATAAAGGATAGGATTTTTGAGAATCCTATCCTTTATTTTTTTATTTAATATTTATACCCATAACTTAACTAATATATCTTGAATAATTCTCCCTGATACATTATAAAAAATCATTATTAACATACAAATAAATAAATTAGCAGCTATTCTTTTGAAGCTTCCTTTGTTTATATATATCTTAAGATTTTTATGCATTATGAATAAACATAATATCCATGGTATTAATCCCTCTACAGATACTATCGGCATAATCAAACAAACTATAGTAGATACATATATCATTACTTTTTTATTATTCATCTAATAATGCCTCCTTATCTCTAAAATAATTTCCTCTTATCATTTTATCACTAATTTCTATAAAACTTTTTATCTTTTCCTGTTTTTCTTTATCTAGGTTATTTCCTACTAAATCATGATTTGATAATAAAGCATAATCCATATTAGTATTAAGAAGATTTCTTCCTAAAGTTAATAAACTATTATAATCATCCTTCGGTGCTCCAAAAATATAAGACACAGTAGGAAGTAAATCTACTTGACCTCCTGCTTTAGAAAAAGTTTGACCTTCTAGACCTTTATTATATATAATCAAAGGCACCCTTTTATCATTTTTCACCATCCAAGGCTCTAAGTCTTTCATAGCACTCACTTCATCATCGTAAAACTTATGAACTCCCTCATGGTCACCATACATTACTACTACAGTATTATCTAAGATTCCTTCTTCATCTAATCTATCTAAAAAATCCCCAATATATTTATCAGTATAATTTATACATTCGTAATACCCTCCAAGCTTACTTCCTTTCAGGTTTTCTGGTATCTTTAAATTTATCTCATCCTTTGGCAGATCAAAAGGTGTATGACTTGTTAATGTTATTGTATAAGCCATAAAAGGACTTTCTAATTCTTTTACCTTATCTACAAATTGATTCAAGTAACTTTTATCTGAAACACCAAGATTAATCTTTTCAGTTGTATCATAGTCTGAAGAATCTAAACATTCATCATATCCCATAGATTTTAGCGATATAAGCCAGTTCCAATATGATCCCTTATCAGGATGTGATGCTAAAGTACTATATCCCATTCTTTTAAATATATTTGGAAGTGAATTTTCATAAGTGTTAGTTGGATATCTAAAGAATGTTGCTCCTTCTCTTACTGGAAATACTGATGTATTTGTTAATAATTCTGCATCAGAGCTTGTACCGCTATAAGTTTGCTCATAGTAATTATCAAAATGTAACGAATTAGAAAGTATCTTATTCAATGTAGGAGTTATTTTCTGACCATCTATACTTTTATTAATTACACTTGTTTCTAAAGATTCCCACTGCACTATTATTAAATTTTTTCCTTTCATAAGTCCTGCATATTCATTATCAGGTAAATCTTCTTTTAATGATTTTAATACTTCTTTAGTACTTTCAAGTTCATCTTTTTCAAATACATAGGGCTTAGATTGTTCATAAAAATCAAAAGCATCATAAATATGATATCCTATTGGTGTTAAGTTCCCCATAGTTTGATTTGGCGACCAGCTTGTTCTAAATAAGAACTGATACTTAAATCCACCATCAAGTTTATCTATTTTTATATGAAGATAGAATAAAAAACTTAATGAAACTAAAATAAGAGTTATTCCTCCAAGTACGTTCCTCTTAACTTTTCTAAAACTTTTTCTCTTTTTAATATTTGAAAAGGCTAAAATTATTATATCTATAAAAAATAATATATCTACTAATCTAAGCATAGATATTATTGAAGTTCCCAAATTCTCTAAATTACTTGTCATACTAAACATATGGTAATTTAAAAATACAGAGTTTGATCTATAATACCACATATCACCAAGTACTAATAATGAAAATAATAGATTCAATATCCAAAAACACCATTTTTGACTATTCCCCTTAAAAAATAATGCAATAGCTAAAAAGGCTGAGTTTATAACTACCCAAGCTCCCAAAGGCGGAAGTGAAAAAAACATATTTTTAAAGTTTATTCCATTTGCTTTATCATCAGAAACTAAAGCAATAAACATCAATGTCTTACTTAATAGTATTGTTAAATATATAATAAAATCTTTATTTGTTACTGCTTCAATAAAACTTCTTTTTATTGACAGTTTTTGTCTAACCCTTATACTTTTCCTCTCATAATTAATCATTTTTACCTCCTATAAAAATTTTATTATGTATTAATTTCCTTTTTATCTAGCCTTCTATTATACATAAACATATATAATGAGGCTACAAAAATAATTGCATATCCTACAAAGCTTAATCTATCAGGTACAACACCAAATATACTAAAGCTAAATATTGCTGCAAAGGCTATATTACTATAATCAAATATTGATATCTCTTTAGCTGGTGCAAATTTATATGCAAAGGTTATCCCAAATTGCCCTATACTAGCACTTAAGCCTGCACATATTAAATATGTTAATTGTAATATAGACATCTCTTTATAAGAAACTATCATAAATGGAGCTATAATTAAACTTGAACATAATGAGAAGTAAAATACTATAGTATGTGGCTTTTCTCTTCCTCCTAAAGCTCTTACACATGTATAAGCTCCTGCTGCACATACTCCACCTAAAATCCCTATTAATGCTGGTATAATCTCAAAGTTAAAGCTTGGTTTTACTACAAATAAAACTCCTATAAAAGCTACTATAATTCCTGTAATTTGTGCTTTATTTATTTTTTCCTTTAAAAATAATGCTGAAAAAATTATCACAAAGAAAGGACTTAATTTATTTAGCATATTTGCATCTGAAAGTATAAGTCTATCTATAGCATAATAATTACATACTATCCCTAAAGTTCCTAAAATAGATCTTGAAAACAACAACTTTTGATTTTCTTTCTTACCAAATAAACTATCTTTACTCTTTAAAACTAATATCAAAGCTACAAATAGTGATATCAAATTTCTAAAAAAAGTTTTTTGAAATGATGGTAAGTCACCTGAAAGTTTTATAAATGCAGACATTAATGCAAATCCAAATGCCGATATTACTATAAATATTATTCCTTTTGTTCTATTACTTAATTTATTGAAATTCATTCTCTCTCCTCCTTAAACTCTAGTATATCACAAGTTATTATTTATAAAAAAGCATCAACTACTTAAAATATTTAACTTAATTCACTTATTTTTTTTATAAAATAAAGTTTTTTATTTTTTTATTCCAATTTTTTATCTTTTTTGGTAATATTAGAACATGAATAAAATCAAGAACAAAAAATATATATTTTTTAACTATCAATGGAGATAGTAATGATACTAATAAAAGTATTATTGCTGTCTCTTTTTTATTTATGAAAGGAATGATATTTTTATATGAACATTAACTCAGGAGATACAGCATTTATATTTCTTAGTACAACTTTTGTTTTTCTTATGACGCCAGGTCTTGCATTTTTCTATGGAGGTATGGTTAGAAGGAAAAATGTATTGAACACATTACTTTCTTCATTCTTTATATGCGGACTTGCTTCTCTAATGTGGGTTGTTATTGGTTATTCCCTTTCTTTCGGAGAAGATGTCTGTGGAATAATTGGAAACTTTAATCACGTATTTTTTAAAGATGTAGCATTAACTCCTAGCGAACTTTATGCTTCAACAATTCCCGAAGTATTATTTGCATCATTTCAAATGATGTTCTCAATTATTACTCCAGCCTTAATTACAGGATCTCTTATTGGAAGAATGCGTTTTAAAGCATTATTCATATTTATTGCAGTATGGCTTTTAGTAGTATATTACCCACTAGCTCACATGGTATGGGCAGATGGAGGTTTCATTGCTTCCCTTGGTGCTATAGATTTTGCAGGAGGTAATGTTGTCCATATAAGTTCAGGTGTTTCTGGTCTTGTTGCTTGTATAATACTTGGAAGAAGACGTGAATACGGAATGATTTCATACAAACCTCATAACATTCCATTTGTTCTTCTTGGTGCTTCACTTCTATGGTTTGGATGGTTTGGTTTTAATGGTGGAAGTGCCCTTGCTGCTAATGGTCTTGCTATTCATGCTTTGTTAACTACAAATACTTCAGCTGCTACTGCACTACTTACATGGATGTTAGTTGAAAAAATAAAATTTGGTAAACCTACGTTATTAGGTGCCGCAACTGGTGCTGTTTTAGGATTAGTTGCAATAACACCTGGTGCTGGCTTTGTTCCAATATGGTCTTCAATAATTATTGGCGCTTTAGTTAGTCCTATATGTTTCTTTTTCATGTCAGTTGTTAAATCTAAATTTGGATATGATGATGCACTAGATGCCTTTGGATGTCATGGTGTTGGCGGTATATGG
>CAKVFO010000202.1 GCA_934746785.1 uncultured Clostridium sp.
GTATTTAAAAGAATGTCAGATATATTATTTGATGATATACCTCCCATTGTAAAACAAGATATTCCTACAATTATGGTTAATCTTAAAGATGCATACAAAATATCATTTCTTTGCTGCATTTTTCTTAACACAGTTGAACCTAATAGTGAATCTAATATAGCTATAATTATAATTATTGGATCAAACTCAACTATTACTCCTATAAGAATTGAATTTAATATACTAACGAAAAATGATATTTTATAATTTATTAGTAAAGTCATAAGAAGAGGTGCACATGCAAGTGGAATTAAATATGCCGAACCTAAACTTACAACTCGAGCAAGTATAAGTGATATTATATTAAGCAGATTTATTACTATTATCTTTTTTATATCATAAAAAATTTCTTTATAATTCTTATATATATAATGATGTTCTAAATACAAAATAATTATTATAAAAACTGCTAATACTAAATAAAGAAAAGTAAATCCTCTACTGGAATTATCTCGTAACAAGCCAAGTTCATTTAAAATCTGAATTTGTTCTTCTGTAACAGGCTCTCCTTCCTTTACTATTATCTGATTTTTCTTTATAACTACTTTTTCTGTATTTTTTTGAACTTCTTTAATTTTTTCTTCAGTTTTTTCTTCATCATAAAAGAAATTAGGTTTTAATTGACCTATAATTATTTTATCTAATACTGCTCTAATATCTCCCTGCAAGTTTAAATTATCGATTTCTGATTCAGCCTTCTTTCTTGCATTAGAAATACTTTCAGCATTATCATTTTCAATATTAGACTCATAAACATAATCAATAATATTTAATGCCTTATTCTTTAATTCTGATAATTTATCCTTATCTACAGATAGCAGTGCATTGCATTCATTGTCTGATAACTTTATAGCTTCAAACTTTTCTAACTCCGAAATTTTTTCTCCTTGTTCTAGTGTTGTAGAAGATATATCTTTAACCTTATCAAATAAAGTTTCAACATTAGCATAAGCCTGTTTTTTCACTTCACTTTTCAATGTAAATTGCTTATCCACATTGTCTATTGCCTGTTTCAACTTTTCTTCTGATGCTGCTTCATTAATAGTCTCTCTTGTAGCTTTTATATCAGACATTGCTATCTTACCAACACTTAAATCGTATTTCTTTGGAGCTATAGCTGTTATTAGTAGCATATATGAAACAATAAATGTTGCTATAATTACTATTGATATTTTTGATTTAAGTTTAAACCTCTTTATATTCTGTATTTTCATATATAGTTTCTCACCTTCTTATCCATAAATAACTTATTCTCATGAATTTTGAATTATATTTTGCTCAACCACAAAAATAACTTTTATTCTTATCTTTCCATTACCTAAGTCTTGTATTTCAACTCTTTTATCTGTTACTTTAGCATCATTACTTAGGTCTTTAATCAATGACTTTTCTAATTTCAGTGTCCCATTTTCTACTTCTGCATCTTCTTCTAAATCAACTTGTTTTTCATCTCTTTCAAAATATGTGACCTTACTTATAAAACTGTTTTCATCTTTTATTTTATCATAATACTTAAAGTTATTTACAGCCTTTTTTAAGTAAATTTTATTACCCCAAAAGGATAAATATATATCTTTATCTTTCCTTCCTGTACTTTCAATCTTTTTGCCTTTAATCAAAATTTCCATCTCTTTTTCATAAAAGGTGTTTGCTATAACTGTCCCCTTAGCATTAACAGAATATTCATCACCTTCACGTCCCTGAATTGAACTAATTAAAATATCTCCTGCTTTTACAATATCGCCTGGATTAACTTTAGCAGTACCATTACTTACATATATACGTTTTATTTCTCCATCCATTTTTGCTACACAGTCTCCCCCTACATCTTCCTTAATTTTAGGTGGAATTACTTTTTCTTCTATGATTATCTTTAATGTAGATCCTTCTATTCTCGCTCTTATCCATAAAATATCTTTATTTAAACTCTCTAACTTTTTTTCTAATGAATAAACATCTAAGTCACTTTTTTTTATACCTGGTGAAACACCAAGCTCTGTTAAAATTTTTCTTACTTCATAAGGTGAAATATTTTTCTTTGTATCAATTTCAATACTCCATACATAAGTAGATAATATATATAATCCAAGTACAAACACTATTAAGCCAGTCATTAAAGATATCTGTTTTTTTAGTTTCTTAAGAAAAAATATGAACCCTTTTTCTGAAACTATTTTACATTTACCTTGTAATCTATTAACCAATTCATATATTTCATCATAATACTCATAATCTACTTGAAATCTAATAGTTGTTATATTTATTTTTTTTACTTTAGAAATATTTATTTTTTTATTCCATAGCACATTTAACAATCTTTCAGGTGATAGTACGCTTACTTCGACTCTAATAATTCCTTTGTTAAACTTATTACTTTCCATACTTTTTATATCCTTCATAATTTACAGTTTTAAGATTGCCGCTTACAATCAACGTATTATCACCTATGTATAGAATTTCGAAACTATCTCCTTCGAATTCTATAATTCCAATATTAGAATTAATTTTAACTCTATCTCTATTAAAAAGCGCTATACCTTTATGATTTTCTATAGTTATTTTCTTATTATTATCAACAATAATCTTTGGTACATTAAACAAAGCATCTTTTGGAATATCATATTTTTTTATAATATAGTCCTTACCTTTATTAAATTTGTCCTCCAATTTATACCTTCTTTAAAATTACTATCATTGTACTTTATGTTTATAAATAAAAAAAAATAACAAAAAGAACTCAAAATGAGTTCTTTTGTTATTTATTAGTTAAATATTCTTTAACAAATTGACTTACAAGCTTGCCATCAGCTCTTCCTAATATCTTAGGTCTAACTAAGGCCATAACTTTTCCCATGTCTTTAATGCTAGTTGCGCCCGCATCTATAGCTGATTCTTCTATTATATTCTTTATTTCTACTTCACTTAACTGCTGAGGAAGGTATTCTAGCAAGATTTCAATTTCAGCTTTACTCTGTTCAACTAAATCTTGTCTATTTCCCTTTTCGAACTCAAGCATAGCTTCTCGTCTTTGCTTAACTTCCTTCGCTAAAATTTCAATAACTTCAGCATCTTCAACTTTTCTATTATCTGATTTCTCAACTAAAAGAATCGATGACTTTGCAGTGCTAATAACATTAGCCTTAAATTTATCTTTAGCTTTCAATGCAGCTTTCCAATCATTTTGAAGTCTCTCTTTAATTGCTGGCATACTATAAATACCTTCTTTCAAGAATAAGTCCTACTTGAACTTTCTCTTTCTAGCAGCTTCTGACTTTTTCTTTCTCTTTACGCTTGGCTTTTCGTAATGTTCTCTTTTTCTTACTTCTGAGATTACTCCAGCTCTAGCACATTTTCTTTTAAATCTTCTTAACGCACTTTCAAGTGTTTCGTTTTCTCCAACTTTAATTTCTGACATAAATTATCCCTCCCTCCGCTAGCTAAAATCTCTAATTCAACTCAGCTACGGGCTTAATAACACACTGTATATTATACAATAGGTTTGCAATACATGTCAATAACTCTTGTAAAAATATTAAAACTTATCCTGGTGGCCAAGCTAAATTTCTTCCAGCAAGCACATGAAAATGTATATGATGTACTGATTGGCCGCCATCTTCACCTGTATTGTTTACTATTCTATAACCTTTATCAGCGACTCCAAGCTCCTTAACTAGTTTATTAATTACCAAGAATATATGTGAAACAATTTCCACATTTTCTTCATTTAACACATTTGCGCTAGCAATATGTTCTTTCGGTATTACAAGGAAATGAACAGGTGCTTCTGGATTTATATCATAAAATGCATACACCTTATCATCTTCATATATTTTCTTGCTTGGAATTTCACCTTTAACTATTTTACAGAAAATACAATCTTCCATTATTTCACCCCCTTTAAAGGATTTTATTTTATAGATTCTGCTTCTGCATACTCACCACATACATTAGCAATCTTACATTTAACTATTTTACCTTTAAATTCTTCATTTAATCCAGATACTTCAACCTTTATATAGTTTCTAGTATATCCTTCATAAATTCCTTCTTTATTTTTCACTTGCTGCTCTATAAGTACATCCATCTCTTCCCCAAGATATTTAGTTATAAAATCTCTTTCATTTTTATTATTTAATTCAATAAGTGCCTTACTTCTTTCTTCTTTAATATTTCCATTAAGCTGATTTGGCATATCTGCAGCTCTCGTTCCTTTTCTTGGACTATACTTAAATACATGTGTCTTTGTAAGCTTAATTCTGCTTAGGAACTCATAAGTTTCTTTAAACTCTTCTTCTGTTTCACCTGGGAATCCCACAATAACATCAGTAGTTATAGATACATCTTTAATATTTTCTCTTAAGATATTAACTATATCTTCATATTCTTTAGCTGTATATCTTCTATTCATTCTCTTTAATGTAGCATCACATCCACTTTGAAGAGATAAATGGAATTGAGGACATAACTTCTTCATTTGCTTAATTCTTTCAATCACTTCTGGTGTAAAGAAAGCTGGTTCAATAGAACCTATTCTTACTCTTTCAATACCATCTATCATTTCAATATCTTCAAGTAAGTCTACTAAAGTTATTGTTCCTTCTAAATCTAATCCATAAGATGCTGTATGAATTCCTGAAAGAATAATTTCTTTGAATCCATGATCTCTAAGTCTCTTAATTTCGTCTATAACTTTTCTTGGATCTTTAGAACATACTGATCCTCTTGC
>CAKVFO010000203.1 GCA_934746785.1 uncultured Clostridium sp.
AAACTGAACAGCTATGGATTTGGAGAGATTTCAGAAGGAACTATTTATCCAATCATACTAAGACTTCAAAAAAATAATATGATTGAAGGTACCTTAAAAGATTCAAACAGCGGACCAAAGAGGAAATATTACAGCTTAACAAAGGAAGGAGAAGAAGCATTAGAGAATTTTAAGAAGGACTGGTCAGAACTTGATTTGGCAGTTAATACACTACTTAAAGGTAAGGAGGGTATTTATGAAGATGATATGTAAAGAATTAATGAAGAAAAATAATGAAAGAGAAAAGGAAATATTAGAATGTAATGATGAGATTTACACTGATATGATTGTTTATCTTAGATGTTCAGATATAACAGAGTATAACCAGGAGCTTGTTCGTGAAGATCTCATTAATATGATAATTGATGGACAGAATCGTGGAGATGATATTAAAAAGGTTATGGGAGGAAACTATAAGGATATATGCGATGAAATTATAGAATCCATGCCAAAGAAAACAAAGCTTCAAAAGGTTATGACTGCTATAGGAACTTCTATTACTGCTTCTTGGATTGTTGGGATTATATATGTTTTTAAGCAGATATTATTTAACTTAGCAAAGGGCAATGAAGAGTGGAACTTTGTTTTAAGTGTAGGAGATATTATAAATGCAGTCTTAATCATATTCTTCGCAAACTTAATTGTTAAATATGTTTGTAAGAATGCCTTTAAAAGAGAAAATAAGGTTAAGGAGTTTATTAAAGACTGGATTGCATCAGTTATTTTATTAGTAGCTTTAGTAGGCTTTAGCTATTTCTTAGACTTTACAATATTAAATATATCTATAGTAATGGCAGCAATTATAGTAGCATGTCTATTCATTTTAGATAAAGTTGCTTCATTTATTATAGATGAGAAAGTATTATAAATAGGAAAATGGGGCTGTTGCACTATAGTTAAATTCACCCCAAAGGTGAGTGAAATTGCCTAAAGGTAGTGAAATCGAATTTAACGGTCTGTGCAACAGACTCATTTATTTTAACTGCATTAACAAATTAGAATCTATTTCTATAATTGAAATGTTTTCTGGTTTGAATTTCTTCATTTCATTAAAAGGAGTATTAGTTAAACAACATTGTAAACACATAATTACAGCACTATGAGTTACTATAGCTACATCTTCATTATTTTCATCTATAATTTTATGTAAGGCATTTAAAACACGCTTTACCATATGGTTTATTATACTACAATTTTTATTAACAAGGTTTATTTTTCCTCTTTTTTAACCTATATGTAATTCTATATTTATGAAGGAAGATATAATTACAGATTAATTTCAATAATACTAAGTTTTGTATGTAGTAAATAGGAAATTTCCTTAAATTTTAAGAAGTATTAAGTATGTGATTCTTAAAAGACATTGTAAATACTGACTTATAGAAGGTTTATTTACAGTAAGTTTATTAATCTACAAAATGTAGAAATATGTAGATTGAATTAAATAGATAAAATATAATTTTCTGTTATAATATAGTAGTATGTGTGTGATTTGTAGAAATAGGGTTATTTGAGGAAGGAGGAACGATGAATTTTAAAAAGGTTAAAAACCAAATGTTAATTATTTTAACAGCCCTATCAACAATTATTTATTTAACATGGAGAATTTTCTTTACAATCCCAGTGGGAGAAGATACTTTTTCTTTAGTATGGGGGATTGCACTTCTAGTTGTAGAAGTATTGGGAATGTTTGAATCCTGGGTACATTATCAAAATATGTCTTCAATTGAACCGCCTGAAAAACCAGAGATTTCAGAAGATAAATATTTAGATGTAGATGTATTTATTGCAACTTATAATGAACCTTATGAACTTTTATATAAAACTGTTAATGGATGCGTTAACATGGATTACCCAGATAAAAGTAAGGTTCACATTTATATATGTGATGACTCAAATAGAAATGAGATAAAAGCTTTAGCTGAAGAGTTTGGCATAAATTATATTACAAGAAGTGATAGAAAAGGTGCAAAGGCAGGAAACTTTAATAATGCTTTAAAGCATACTAATTCACCTTTCGTTGTGACTTTTGATGCAGACATGATTCCAATGCATGATTTTCTAATGTCTACAATTCCATATTTTTATTTAACAGAGAAGGTTGGATTTGTTCAGACTCCACAAAGTTTTTATAATCCTGATCTTTTCCAATATAATTTATTTTCAGAAAATAGAATACCAAATGAACAAGATTATTTTTATAGAGATATTCAGGTCTCTAGAAATAAGAGCAATTCAGTTATCTATGGAGGCTCAAATACTGTAATTTCTAGAAAGGCTTTAGAAGAAGCAGGTGGATTTTACACTAAATCAATTACTGAGGATTTTGCTACTGGCATGATTATTGAAAGTCTTGGTTATAGCTGTTATGCCATAGACGAAGTTCATGCTTCAGGTCTTTCACCATCAGATTTAAAAACTTTAATTAAGCAAAGAGATAGATGGGCAAGAGGATGTATTCAAGCAGGTAAAAGGCTTAATATTCTTTTTAGAAAAGGATTAAGTTTTTCACAAAAGGTAAGTTATATTACAGCAATAAGTTACTGGTATGCATGTATTAAGAGACTTATTTATATATTATCGCCAATATTATTTGCAGTGTTTGGATTTACTGTTGTTAAGTGCAGTTTTGCTGAAATGATTATTTTCTGGCTGCCAATGTATATTTTAAATAGTCTCTCCTTAAAAAGGCTTTCTAATAACATTAGAAGTATTAAGTGGACTAATGTTTATGAAACTATTATGTTTCCAAGCTTAATACCTTCAGTTATTCTTGAAACTTTTGGGATTTCTAAGAGTGTCTTTTCAGTAACTAAAAAGGATGGAGCAGATAATGATACTGCTTACAGAGTAAGATGTGCAATTCCACATATTATTTTAGCTGTACTATCTTTAATAGGTATCTGGAATTGTTTCTCTTATATATTTACAACTGGATCTATCGGCACAAGCGTTGTTTTATTCTGGCTTTTATTTAACTTTTATACTATTTTAATGGCTATATTCTTTATGCTTGGACGTAAAATCTTTAGAACTTCAGAAAGATTTTATGTTGAAGCAGACTGCATAATAAATGAAGGTAATAATGAAATAATCTGCAATACTAAGGATATTTCAGAAACAGGTTTTTCAATAGTTTTAGATAAACCTAGATATATTGATTATCATAAGGAACATAAGATTAAAATCAAAACAGATAGATATGAAAGTGAATTTACAGCTTATATTGTACATGTTGATGAAGTTGACATAACATGGAAATATGCTTTTGCTATTGAAGAAATTAGTGATGAAAATAAGAAACCTTATTTACATATTATTTATGACAGAGAGCCTACTCTTCCTAAAACAATAGAAAATCATAATAGTGTTTTTGATGATGTAAGAATTAACATTATGAAGAGAGGTAAAAAGTCTATTCAGTTTAATAGAAAGCTTCCAAGAATACAGATGTTAAAAAATATAAAAACTACTGATGGAAAGGAAGTTATTTTAAAGAACTTTAACTATGAATATGTTCTAATTTCAGGTACTTTAAGTAAAAATCTTATTTTCGATTTAGGCAATAATTTATTTATGGAGTGTACTTTAAGTAAGGCAATAGGAGAAGATATTTTATATTCTATTGATAATTTTAAAGAGCTAAATTCTAATAAAGCATTTATGGAAAAAATACAGACATATATTTTAGAATATGATGAATATATAAAAGCTGAAAAGGAAAAACAGCGTCTAGAAAGGAAAAGGGCACCTAAAGATGAATTTAACGAAGCATTATACATATAATTTTTTAAAATATTTTTTATTAGCTTTTGTGATTTTTGTAGGATTTAAGGGAGAAACAGCCTGGTCTATAGATATTAAATATAACAATATTTATGTTGGTGAAAGTAAGGAATATGTAAATGTAGATAAAATTGATAATGGATTTAGTATATCTGTTACAAATAGTATTGAAGAGGATGGTTCAACTACTGCATATTTTTCACCATCTAAAGCGGAGGATTTAGGGGAGTATGGAGCTTTATCCTTTCATATTGAAAATAAGTCTGAGGGAGAGATAAAACTAAACTTTATAGTTAATGAAAACTCAAAGAATTATTCCCTGCAAGATGATGATAATGTATTAGTTTTAGAAGACAATGAAGATACGTTAAGAAGTATCAAGGTTTCTAGGGGCGTTTTTGAATTAGAAAAAGATTTTAAGGGAACTGTGTACATGCCTCTGAAAGTTTTAAAGAATAGATATTTTGAGGAAATTATTTCCTGGGGAATGACTATAACATGTAATAATGGTGAAGTTAAAAACTTTGATATAACAAACTTTTCTTATGTAGAGAAAAATAAAGCAGAAAATATTAATTCTATAGCTTTAACTAAGATTTCAGGAGATATAGAAATACCTGCATTAACTGTAGGTGAAGCAATTGTAGATTATAAAACTGAAAAGTTAGTAAAATTTTCTTTAAAGGAAGAATATAAGGGAGTATCTTTAAATGAAAAAGGACATCTTTCTGTAAATAGTGAAGCTGAAGAGGGAGATATAAAAGTATTTGTCACTATGGAAAATGGAAAGGAGTTTTATTTTAAAGTTAACATTAAAAAAAGTTTAACTCAAAGTTTGAAGGGGGTTACAGGGGAATCTTTAGCAACACCTTCATTAGATGAAGTTGTTAATGATGATTTTTTAACAAAGTTTCTATTAAACAATAAAGTATTAGT
>CAKVFO010000204.1 GCA_934746785.1 uncultured Clostridium sp.
CAATGTGAGCTATTAGCTAGAAGTGTATAATTAAAAAAGTTTGACTTTTTGTGTCCAATATATTGACGTAAGACCAATAACTAAAGAATCAGTTAAAGAAAATAATATTGACCAGATAATTAATCAAGATATAGTAGATAAAATTTCAGTTTACAATATTGATATCTCTGATGAATTTAGTGCAGACGAAGATATTAAAATTATAATTCAAGATATAAATAAATGTATTTCTAAAAATAAAAATACAAAAGAGACAATAGGTAGATTTGGTTTTACACAAATCTATCTACTGTCCCAATAAACTTAACTTCATGTAACTTCTTTTATTCTCTTACTCCCAAGAGTAACAAAAGTTTAGAATAAAAGAAAAAAAGAACCTAAAAAGCCGAGGCAGCTATATGCCTCAGCTAATAATTTTAAGCTCATTTTAAACAAGAACTCCATCCTTAACATTCTGAACTTAGTTCCTTTACAAATTCAAAAGCCTTTTCTCTATCTTCACCTAATCTTCTTACAACAGCACTTCCAACTATAACTCCATCACAGTGTTCCTTAACCTTAGCTACTACTTCTTTAGAAGAAATACCAAATCCTAAACATATTGGAATACCTGACTTCTCTTTAACTAAATCTAAATATTCTTTTAAGTCAGATCTAAAAGAACTTCTTTCACCTGTTGTACCAGTTGATGATACACAATAAACAAATCCCTTAGTATTTTCAACTATCTTAGAAATTCTTTCTTTAGAAGTTGGAGCAACTAATGGAATTAAATAAATTCCTTCCTTTTCACATTTATCTTGAAGTTCCTTTCTTTCTTCTAATGGGATATCAGGAACTATAAGTCCATCATAACCTGCCTCTGAAGCTTCCTTAATGAACTTATCTACACCTCTTGAATATACTAGATTATAATAAACCATTATAATAAGTCCCACTTCACTTTTCTTACGCACTTCTTTTCCTAAAGTAAATACATCTTTAACCTTTGTTCCATTTCTTAAAGCTTGAACATAAGCATTTTGAATTACTTCACCATCAGCTAAAGGATCACTAAAAGGAACGCCTATTTCTATAATATCTGCACCTGACTTTTCTAACTTAAATACATTATCTATAGTTTCTTCTAAGTTAGGTGTACCACAAGATATAAATGGTATTAACGCTTTTTTGTTTTCTTTATTTAAATTTTCAAATATACTATCTATTCTATTCATAATCGTGATTCGTTGCCAAAACCTTATAAAACTTTATAAAGCTTGTTTAATTCCTTATTCAGCCTGTCTGATTTTGTAATGAATAAATTCATATACTACTTTCATTTAATATGACAGTCCAAAGGCGTAAATTCGGGTACAACGCACCCTACATATTAGCAATATCTTTTAAGTGATTAAATTACTAATTCATATCTACTAAGATTAATACTTGCGTTATAATCTCTATTTATACTTAAACCACATGAACATCTATATATTCTATCATTAAGCTTTAAGTCTTTTTTAATAGATCCACATGAGCTGCATAATCTTGATGATGGAAAATATCTATCTGCTTCAACAAATTTAATGCCATAGAACTTGCATTTGTATTTCATTACCATCTTAAAATTATACAAAGATTGTTCTGCTATAGCTTTAGATAGATGTTTATTTTTCATCATTTTTTTAATATCTAAATCTTCCATAACTACTCTTGATGGTTTGGTTCTCACTATCTTTGTAGTTACTTGATGAATATAATTTAATCTTATATTAGATAATCTACGGTGAATAAGTTTAATTTGCTTTTCAAGTTTTGCAATGTTCTTAGTTTTGACATACTCCTTTCCTTTTTTATTCATTTCATATTTACGTGAACATTGTCTTTGTTTCATTTTTAATACTTTTTTTAATCTTCTAACTTCTTTAGATTTATTAATATTTTTAAAAGTTATTCCATTACTGCATATAGCTAAATCTTTAACACCAACATCTATTCCTAGACTTTCACCAGTTAATTGAATAGCAGGTTGTTCTTTTTCAATACATACCGAAATATACCAATATTTATCATCATAGCTTACTCTTGGATCTATATATTTAGCATCCATAGGTATTTGTTCATTAGTTTTAATCCAACCTACTTTTTCAATTAATACAGATTTATTTTTAACTTTTAATTTAGCAGTATCATTATAAAAAGATGGTTTTGATTTTTTTCTACTTTTAAATTTAGGCTTATCAGCTAAACCCTTAAAAAAATTCTTATAAGCATTACAGCAATCTTTTACTGCTTGTTTTGCTACATTATTAGATACATCATAAAGCCATGATAATTCATCTTTCTTAAGCCGAGTAATTTCTTTTCTTAAATCATTATCTTTAATAAATTTCCCGCCATTTTTATAGTTTTCTTCTTGCTTATTTAAAGTCCAATTATAAATAAATCTTGCAGTACCAACAGATTGCCACAATTTTTGTTCTTGCTCTTCTGTTGGATATAACCTAACTTTCTTTGCCAATATCACATTCGAACAACTCCTTAATCATTTTCTTAAACCTATTCGCTACTTGCCTTGAAATCTACAACTAAATACCGTAACTATTTTAATTTATACCCAAATCTAATCAATGCTATTCCTTATACCAATTATAACTTCAAATTTATAACATTATTTTAAGGCCAAAAAAATTATTAAGTTGTTCTTGAAATTTATAATTTTATAAACTATATTTATCCTCCATAAATTTTAATATTGAATCCATGTCCTTATCTCCTCTTCCTGAGATATTAACTACAACTATACTATCCTTAGGAAGTGTTGGAACTATCTTTCTTGCGTATGCTACAGCATGTGAACTTTCAAGAGCTGGCACTATACCTTCCATCTTAGTTAAATATAAAAATGCATCTACAGCTTCCTTATCTGTTACACTTTCATATTCTGCTCTTCCTATCTCTGAAAGATATGCATGTTCTGGCCCTACTGATGGATAATCAAGACCTGCTGAAATTGAATATGCTTCCTTTATCTGTCCATCATCATCCTTTAACACATAACTCATCATTCCATGTAAAACTCCCTTTTCCTTTTCTGCAAAGGCAGCTGCATGGTTACCAGTTTCAATACCTTCTCCTGCACCTTCTACCCCTATAAGCCTTACATTTTTATCATCAACAAATGGATAGAATAATCCCATAGAGTTACTTCCGCCTCCAACTGGTGCAATTAAAACATCAGGCATTCTTCCTTCCTTATCCATGATTTGAGTCTTAACTTCTTCCCCAATAATCTTTTGGAAATCTCTAACCATTATTGGATAAGGATGAGGCCCTGCTACAGTTCCCATGATGTAATAAGTATCTTCTACATTTGAAACCCAGTATCTTATAGCTTCGTTAACTGCATCTTTTAAAGTTTTGTTTCCTGATGTAACACTTACAACTTCTGCTCCTAAAAGTTCCATCTTCTTAACATTTAAAGCTTGTCTTTTTATATCTTCTTCACCCATGAAGATCTTACATTCCATTTTAAATTTAGCTGCTACAGTTGCAGTTGCAACTCCATGTTGTCCTGCTCCTGTTTCTGCTATAACCTTTGTTTTTCCCATTCTCTTAGCTAAAAGAATTTGTCCTATAGTATTATTTATCTTATGAGCTCCTGTATGATTACAGTCTTCTCTCTTTAAATAAACCTTAGCTCCACCTAAATCTTCTGTCATATTATCAGCATAGTATAATGGACTTTCTCTTCCTACAAAATCCTTTAGGTAATAATTATATTCATCTATAAATTCCTTATCATCTATTGCACTATAAAATGCATCTTCTAATTCTATTAACGCATTCATCAAAGTTTCTGGAACGTATTGTCCTCCAAAATCATTAAACTTACCCTTCATGTTTTTCCCTCACTTCTTCAATTATTTTTTTCATCTTTATAGGATCTTTTCTTCTAATGCCGCTAACTATACTCTCTACACCAGAAGATACATCAATTCCATCAATTTCTTCTATTTTAAGAGCCTCTTTAATATTTTCTGTATTTATTCCCCCTGCAAGAAATACCTTTTTATCAGTTTTAATATCCTTTAAGTATTCCCAGGGAAATACCTTGCCGCTGCCTGGATTTTTGCTATCTAAAATCAAAGTTGAAACTGGCAAAGATAAAGCATTATCTAAATCCTCTCTGCTATTTATTGATTCACCTTTCCATACTTGACACTTATGATTTGTATTAAAGTAATTAATAAACTCTACATCTTCACTTCCATGAAGCTGTACTGCATATAGAGGAATTTCTCTCAATATATCATCAATAAATTCTCTTGAATTATTTCTAAAAACACCTATTACCTTTATATCTTTATCAACTAGCTCATATAATTTTTTTGCCTCTTCAATAGATATTTTTCTTTTACTCTCTGCAAATACAAAACCTATATAATCAGGCTTCATCTTATTTAATTCATTAATTTCTAAAGCATTAGTTATACCGCATATCTTTACTTCCATAACTATCGCCCTCTAAATTCATTAAAAGATACTTTAAAATCTTTATTATCAATGTTTCTCATAAACATTTCTCCAACTAAAACCCCATCTGCTCCATAATCTCTTACAAACTTTAAATCTTCTATAGAGTGCATACCACTTTCTGAAATAATCACCTTATCCTTTGGTACTTTATCAATTAAGTTCTTAGTAATGTCTAAAGTTGTTTTAAATGTTTTTAAGTTTCTATTATTTATTCCTATAATTTCAGCATCTGTCTCTAA
>CAKVFO010000205.1 GCA_934746785.1 uncultured Clostridium sp.
AGAAGAAATATGATATTATATTTTTTAACGTATGGAAAAGTTGAAATTTTTTTGGAGGCTTTAACAAAGCTGCTTCTTGCGCTGAAAAGCGTGGTGCAAGCACCTTTTATAAAGAAATAGGTGATAATGTGAATGTTAAGAAATTAACTGAATCAGCAATGCTAAGCTCATTGTTTGTAATGGCAGGGATTATATTTATAAGTTCTTTTATAGGTTATCAGTTTTATTTGGATTTTTTGGTACCTATATTAATAACATTGATATATTTACGATGTGATTTCAAATATACATTATTATCATCCATAACATCAGTAACGTTAATAACCTTTCTATTTGGTAATCCTGCTTATTCATTATGGATGATTCAAAATATGATTATAGGATTTGTATGTGGATTATTAATTAAAAAAGATACTAGGTTAATGGATGATCTGTTTTACTGTTCAATATTTGCAGCCATAATTTTAATTTTTGCTGATATATTTTTATCAGGAATTATAGGAAGCAGTATTATAGCAGAAGCTGAAGAATTTATGGTATATTTTGAATCATATCCAGTAATAAAAGATGTAATATTTTATCTTGTTTTAGCAGCACTGCCTTTAGGAACTATCATTATGACATATTTGTGTGGATTGATATTTGGAAAAAAATTAAGAATATTAAATGATAGTGCCCTTAGAAAATATATTTTTATAAAGAAGTATAGAAACTATGGCAATTTTCAGTATTGCTCAAAAAGAACTATGGTTATTGGAATTACATATATTATATTTATGTTTTTAATTGGGAACGATAATATCTTATTTAACATTAATTATTTCAAGACGGTTTTAATAACTATAAAATATATTGTTTTATATTTTATAATAAAAGATTCATATACTATGCTTGCAAATTATATTTATAAGTTTACATCTAAATTAATAATTGTTAATGCATTTCAATTAATTTTCTTGTATTCATTATTTAATTATTTTATTATTACAGCATGCATTTTAATAACAGGGGCAGTGTTAATTGACTTGAAATTTAATATAAGAGAAAATACAGAAGGGTATTTAAGAAAGATAAATATTAAAAATCAACTTTGCTAAAGTCATTTATTAATTATAAGATATTCTAAATACAAAAATAAGGGATGTATGAAAAGTATTAATTTTTATACATCCCTTTATGAAATTATTCTGCTTTTATAACCTTTTGAAATCTTTGACAAAGAATCTTACTGCGCTAAAAAAACTTTGTCAATCATGAGTCATTTTGTTATTAATTTTAAATATACATGAACCTAAAGGTGCTAAGTTTACTTTTGCTGAGTAATTCATGTTATTGCGAGGTATATTTTCAATCTTGATTTTTTCACTATTTATAATATTGCATCCAGAATAGATGTCTTTTTCACTATTTATAAGTTCTTCAAGATAGCCATCAGAATCTAAACCAATTCTAAAATCAGTATAAGTATTATTAGACATGTTCAGTACAACAACTATTTTTTCAGTGTCGTCATATCTTATATAAGAAAATACACATGCTTTATTATTATCAGCATCTATCCATTTAAATCCACTTTCATTATAATCATATCTATATAAAGCAGGATGATCTTTGTATATCTTGCATAAATCTCTAAAATACCTATTAAATGAATCATGCATAGGATATTTTAATAAGAACCAGTCAAGCTCTTTATCTTCATCCCATTCTCTAAAATGAGCAAGTTCATTTCCCATAAAATTAAGTTTCTTGCCAGGATGAGTAAACATATATGCATATAATGTTCTAGCTTCAGAAAACTTTTCTTCATAAGTTCCCCATAATTTATCTATTATAGTTTTTTTACCATGAACAACTTCGTCGTGAGATAAAGTTAAAAAGAAATTTTCATAGTAAAAATAACTCATAGAGAAGGTTAGAAGATTATGATTATAGCATCTTTCATAAGGAGGCGTTTTTAAATAGTTAATTGTATCATGCATCCATCCAAGATCCCATTTATAATCAAAACCTAAGCCGCCATATTCAACAGGAGCAGTTACCTTGACAAAAGAAGATGAATCTTCAGCAATAAGCATTACATCAGGAAAAGCTTTATTAAGATTATAATTCATTTTCTTTAAGAAGTTTATTCCTCCAATATTTACACCTCTACGTGAATCACCCTGCCAATAGATAACGTTTGAGACAGCATCCATTCTTAAGCCATCAATATGATATTCCTTTAAATAGAAGTAAGCAGCACTCATTAAATAAGACACTACTGCATTACTATAGTAATTAAAGTTACATGAGCCCCATTGATTTTTAGCTATGTCTATATGTTCATATTCATAAAGATTGGTACCATCAAAATTAGCTAAAGAATAATTATCGCTTACAAAGTGAACAGGTACAAAATCTAGAATAATACCAATATTATGATTATGAAGAGTGTTTATTAAATATTTTAGGTCTTGAATAGTACCATATCTTGAAGTCATACTAAAAGATCCAGAGGATTGATACCCCCATGAAGCGTCAAGTGGATGTTCATTGAGAGGCATGATTTCAACATGAGTAAAATTATGACAATTAAGATATTCAATTAAATCTTCAGCAATATCTCTATAAGTATAGAACTCTTTATCAACTGGTCTTTTCCAAGAACCTAAATGAAGTTCATATATATTTACAGGATATTGAAAATTTTTATTTCTTTTATTCATCCATTCCTTATCAGTAAATTTGAAATTTTTCATATCAACAATTATTGATGCAGTATTAGGTCTTAGTTCACTATAATATCCATAGGGATCATTTTTATCACAAACAGTACCGCCTTTTTGAAAGACTCTGTATTTATACATTTGATTTTCTTTAGCTTCTGGAATAAATAATTTGAAACTTCCTTTACTATCAGCTCGTACCATTTCATGTCTCTCACCATTCCAAGAGTTAAATTCTCCAATAACTTGTACTTTTTCAGCATTAGGCGCATATATTGAAAAGTTTGTACCACAATTTTTAAAATGAGCTCCATATA
This sequence comes from uncultured Clostridium sp., assembly GCA_934746785.1. Lineage (GTDB taxonomy): Bacteria > Bacillota > Clostridia > Clostridiales > Clostridiaceae > Clostridium. The sequence goes on from CAKVFO010000205.1 coordinate 3,026, forward strand.
TTTCATAAGCAGTACAGCAGCTGCCCTCATAAAAACTTCTTAATAGTTCTTGATTCAAAAGTTTACCCTCCTTAAAAAGTTATATACATATATTTACATAAGTAATAAGAAAAATATACTACATATTTTGAAAAAAGGAAATATATATTTTACTTAATTTACAAATAATGGTAAAATAATTTTAGGATAGGGGGAATTAGGGTGAAAAAAACTATGTTTAAATATATTTGCTTAATTATTTTTTTGGCTGCAACAATAATACCAGCAAAGGTTTATGCTATGGATAAATTAGATGTAAACATTTATTTAGAATATACTAAGAGTTTTTCTATAGATAAAGAAATTGACTCTAAAAGCTTTAAGATTAATGATTTAGAGAATAAAAATAATAATCAGGTATACATGAATGAACCAGAATCAGGAAATGATGCAAGGGTTCTAGATATTGATAAAGATTTTGAAATAATAGATAGTAAGGATGGATGGTATCTTATAAGTATTGAGGATAATCTTTATTTAATAAATTTACAGAATTTTATTATTGATGAAGAGGGAAAGGCATGTGCAAAGGAAAAGTTAATTCTTAATGAAGGAAAAGAAATGTGTATCTTAAAGAAAGGACAGCAGATTAATGTATTACAAGATAAGAGTGGTTACCTTAAAATAAAGATGTCAGATGGATTTGAAGGATGGGTGAATAAAAAAAGCACTAAAGCTTATAATGGAATAGTAACTTTGATAGAAGATGCAAAAGCATATTATTCTATGGAGTATGTGCAGATGAATATTATTAAAAATTTAAAAAAGGGTGAAAGTATAAATAAACTAGCTGAAAGAGATGGGTATATTCTTTTAGAAAAGGAAGGCAGGCTTAGCTGGATAAGCAAAGATAGACTTAATGTTCAAGGGAAAAATATATTTTTAAAGGATAATGTAAATATTTACGAAGCAGCATCAGATTATACTTATAAAGCTTTGGAAAGTATAAATGTTATAGATGGAAGCAATAAAGAACTTGTTAAGGTTTTAACTCCAAAGGGAAATCAAGCCTGGATTAAGAGGGAAAATTTAAGCTATGATAATAGTGGCAAATTAGTTTGTATTAAGGATACAAAGGCATATTATACAGGAAATTTAGAAGGAAATTCTATAAGAGAAAAGGGAGGACTTATGGCTGATATAGCCTTTAAAGAAGTAGGCTATAGAGAAGGAGAAAATAATAAAACCAAGTATGGAGACTGGTATGGACTTAATGCTGAATGGTGCGGAATCTTTGTAAGCTGGTGTAGTTTTTCAGCAGGCATATCAGAAGATATAGTTCCTAAAAGCTCATATTGTAAAGATAGTGCCAAATGGTTTATGGATAATAAGAAATGGTACCCTAAAAATCAATATAAACCTAAGAAAGGTGATATAATATATTTTTATGTAAATGGAGATATTAATCATATTGGAATAGTTTATGAAGTTACTGAAGATTCGGTAATTACAATAGAAGGTAATATGAGTGATAAAGTATTACAAATGAGTTATAAACTAAATGACAAAAGAATAGCAGGCTATGGATCACCTACATTTTAAGTATCACCAGTAAGTACAAAGTGGCTGACGCCACGCTTTTCAGCGCAGGAAGCCCCTTTGTAAGCCGTGCAAAAGGTTCTAAAAGCAAAATTGGAGGATAGAAGTAATATTTTTATGCTCCAAATCACAACCAGTCGCTTAAAA
>CAKVFO010000206.1 GCA_934746785.1 uncultured Clostridium sp.
GTTTTGATTATAAACTAAGTTAAATACACTACGACTTTCAACCATTACACCTTTAGGCTTCCCTGTTGTTCCTGAAGTGTAGATTACATAAATTAAATCTTCTGCATTACGTTCTACTTTTAAATTTTCTTCTCTGCCTTCTAAGTTAACTGCTGTTTTTATATCTACTAAAGGTATTTCTGTATCATATTCAAAATCCTCTATTAAAATGACCTTTGGCTTAGAATCTTCTATCATATAATCTATTCTTTCTTTTGGATAAGAAATATCCACTGGAACATAAGCGCATCCAGCTTTTACAATGGCACATATACCTATTACAGTATTTATACTCTTTCTACCCATTAAGGCAATAAAGTCTTCCTTTTCAACTCCAAGGTCTATTAATTTTTCAGCTAAGGCATTAGCCTTATTATTTAAATCTTTATAAGTCAACTTTTTATCATCATATTCAAGGGCTATTTTATCTGGGTGTTTTAATACCTCTTCTTCAAATCTAGTAACTACATTAATATCTTGTGAGTATCTATATTCATTACTGTTAAATTCCTTTAATATCTTAGTTTTTTCAGCTTCTGTAGCTGTTTGAATTTCCTTTATTTTTAGTTTCCTTTTATCTAACACTTGACTTAAAATATTTATATAATGATTTATCATATTAGTCATGGTTTCTTTTTTATATAAGTCACTTCTATATTCAAAGATAACTTCATATTTATCCTGTAGACTATTTACAGTAACACTTAAATCAAATTTAGCTATATTTTCTCCAATATCAAATTTAATCTTATTATTATGAACAAAGTCTAACTTGGTATTTTCATTATTTTGCATAGTAAACATAACATCAAATAAGGCATTTCTTGACAAGACCCTCTTCACATGAAGGTTTTCCACTAACTCTTCAAAAGGATATTCTTGATTTTTGTATGCTTTTAAAGTTGTTTCTTTGATTTCTTCTAGAAATTCTTCAAAAGATTTATTATCATCTACCTTTCCTTTAATAGGGAGAGTATTAACAAACATACCTAAAAGTTTTTCTGTATCCTTATGGAGTCTACCTGCTATAGGACTTCCTATAACTATGTCTCCTTGTCTGCTGTACTTCTTTAAAAGCACCATTAAGGCAGATAACATCACCATATATTCTGTTGTTTTGGTTTCTTTTGTAAAAGTTTCTAACTTTTCTTTTATTTCTTTAGGTACTATGTATTTAACACTATCTCCCTGAAAACTTTCCTTTTGACCTCTAATAAAATCTGTTGGGAGATTAAGAGGTTCTACTTCTTCCATAAATTCCTTTAACCAGTATTCTTTTTCTTTCTTTAAATCTCTAGATTTCATCCATTCTGAGTAATCCTTATATTGAAGTCTATTTTCTTCTAATTCTTCTCCCTTATAAAGGCTATTAAACTCATTAATTAAAAGATTCATACTCCACCCATCAGTAATAATGTGGTGCATATCAAATAGAAGTAAATTTGTTTCTTTAGTTTCAACTACTTTTACTCTCATTAAAGGAGCTTTACTTAAATCAAACTTTCTTACAAAGGAATTTAAAACCTTTTTAACTTGTTCCTCCTTCATATTTCTTACATCTTCATATTCAATATTAATCTTCACATTTTTATGAATTTTTTGTACCGCCTCTTCTTCCATATGAAAACTAGTTCTTAAAATTTCATGTCTTTCAATGATTTTATTAAAGACTATCTTGATTTTTTCTATATCTATATTTTTTCCTATATCTAAGGCATAGGGCATATTGTAAGCTATTTTTGTATCATCTATCTTATCAATTAAGAACAATCTCTTTTGAGGAGATGACATAGGATAAAAATCCTTTTCTTCTGCCTTAGGTATCTCTTTATAATTAGTTTTTTCCATGGATAAAACTACTTCTGCTAACAGCTTAGGTGTAGGAAGTTCAAAAATTTTCTTTAATGGAATTCTAACATTTAATGAATTTTCAATAGCATTGGCTGCCCTTGTTGCCCTTAATGAATTTCCTCCAAGTTCAAAGAAATTATCATTTATACCTGCTTTTTCTAAGGAAAGAATTTCACTAAATATGTTACAAATTGTCTCTTCCACTTTATTTCTAGGTTTAACATATTCATTTTCACTTTTCTTTTCTATAGCTGGAAGCAGCTTTTTATTAAGTTTTCCACTAGCTGACAAAGGTATTTCTTTAATCTGCATAAAATATGAAGGTATCATATATTGAGGTAAAGTTTTTCTTATTTCCTCTTTAAAATCATTAATTTTAACCTTTTCCTCTGAAACTATATAAGCATATATTTCCTTTTCACCTGTTGTATCTTCCTTAATAATTACAGCAGCATCCTTTATATAAGAAATCTTCCTAATGGCATTTTCTACTTCACCTAGCTCAATTCTAAAACCACGTATTTTAACTTGATCATCAATACGTCCTAAACATTCTATGTTTCCATCTATAAGCCATCTTGCCATATCCCCTGTTTTATAAATAATTTCTTCTTTATTATAAGGATTAATTATATAACTCTTCTTAGTTAAATCTTCTCTATTTTTATAACCTTTAGCTAATCCTTTTCCACCTATATATAATTCTCCAATCATACCTATTGGTGATAGTTTCATATTGCTGTCAAAAATATAAGTTCTATAATTAGCTAATGGCTTGCCTATTGGGATAGAAGCTCCTTTTACTTTTGTGTCAATCTTATACCCTGTAGAATAAATTGTAGCTTCTGTTGGTCCATATAAGTTAATAAGTTCTGCATTTTTGAAAAGTTTATAACATAATTTAGCTGTTTCAAAATCTATAGGTTCTCCACAAGTAATAAAATATTTTACTGAAGATAAGTAAAATTCCTCTCTTTCCTTGATAGTATTTAAAAATAACTTTAACATAGATGGAACAAATACTATATGAGTAATCTTATTTTTATCAATGGTTTCAGCAATTTCTATTGGATCTTTTTCTCCATCTTTATTTAAAATTATGAGTTTCCCTCCATTAAAAATCCATCCAAATAGCTCATTTAAAGAAACATCAAAAGTATAAGAAGTTTTAAAAAGATAAGAATCTCCTTCTTTTACACTGTAATCTTCCTGTAAATTGAATATTAAATTTTTAAGGCTGTCATGTGTAACTTCAACCCCCTTAGGTTTTCCTGTTGTTCCTGAAGTATAAATCATATAAGCTAAATCACTGCCCTTATGAATAACTTCTAAATTGCTATCATCATATTTTTCATATTCTTTATTACTCATAATAATTGACTTCTCTATAGTATCCTTAAGCTCTTTTGCATCCTTTTCGTCATCTAATATAATGAGCTTAGAAGAACTATCTTTTATCATGTACTTAATTCTATCCTTAGAATATTTAACATCAATAGGAACATAGGCAGCACCAGCTTTAAGCACTGCAAAAACAGCTGCTATGGCATCAATAGATCTTTCTAATAATATTGCTACGTAATCATTTCTACATATTCCTTTACTTCTTATTAAGGCTGATAATTTGTTTACTTTTTTATTGAATTCATCATAAGTTAAAGCTTCATCATTATAAATAACCGCTGTGTTGTTTCTATTTTTAATAACTGATTCTTCAAAAACTTCAATAATGGTTTTATTGTCTCTATATCTTTCTTCACCTTTTGAAAATTTTTTAAGGATTCTGCTTTCTTCCTCTAAATCTAAAGCTGATATATTTTCAATAGTCATATCTTTATTTCTTATAGCATTAATTAATAAATTTTTAAAATGAATAAGTAAGAATTTCAGAGTTTCTTCAGTAAATAAATCACTGCAATACTCTGCTGTTATTTTGTAATCTTCTTTTCTCTTAGCAATATTTAAAGAAATATCAAACTTAGACACATTATTATTTATTTCCTCTAATGAAATTTTCAAACCATCTATTGATAAATTTTCACTTTCCGATTCATCTTCTAAAGCCATCATTACATCAAAACATGGATTTCTTGATAAATCTCTTTCCTTAACTAATTTCTCCACTAAGTCTTCAAAGGGATATTCCTGATTTTCAAAAGCTTTAATAGACATATCTTTAACACTTTCTAAGAACTTTTTAAAGGTTAATTCCTTTTTAGGCTGTCCATTCATAACTAAGGTATTAACAAACATACCTACCATATTTTCTGTATCCTTATGTACTCTGCCTGAAACAGGTGTACCTACAAAAATATTCTCCTGTCCTGAATACTTACTTAATACCATCATATAAACTGCTAAGAATATCATGTATTCAGTGGTATCTGTTTTTAATGCAAAGTCTTTAACTTCCTTCATTAAATCCTTATCTATTAAGCTGTAAACTCTATTTCCCTTATAACTTCTAACCTTTGGTCGTTTATAATCTAAAGGAAGATTTAGCGGTGTGAAGCCATCTTTAAAGGTATTTTCCCAATACTCCTTTTGACTACTTACATCTCTATTTCTAATCCAATTACTATAATCCTTATAGCTAAGTTCTTGTTTTTCTAAAGTTACACCTTTATAAAGTAAAACAAATTCCTTAAGAATAATATTTATAGATACTCCATCTGAAATAATATGATGCATATCAAATAGAATTCTAAAATTTTCCGTATCTTCTTCTATTATTTTCACTCTCATAAGAGGTGCTTTTTCTAAGTCAAAAGGCTGAACAAATTCTTCTACTGTCCTTTTTATATCTTCATCATTTAAATCTTTTAGCACTTCAATAGGCATCTCTACATTATTATTTAC
>CAKVFO010000207.1 GCA_934746785.1 uncultured Clostridium sp.
TAATATTTTTTGGTTTTAATACATAAAATTGGGGATGGAAAGAAAAAGGGGGATTATATTTAATGAAAAAGGTAAATCTATAGGAAAAGTTGAACTTAATTATTTTTGTGAGAGAGTACAAAATAATTTTAATATTATAAAATTAGAAATAGATAAACTTATAGATTATACAAACGGCAGGGATATAACTAGAAAAGATATTGAAAAGTTAATACCTGCTAAAAGTGAAGATGATGTATTTGATCTTGTAGATCTTATTTCTCAAAGAAAGATTGAGAAGGCAATAGATATTATGGATGAATTACTATTTAAAGCAGATCAGCATATGTTAATTGTTACATCTATAGAAAATCAGTTTAAGAAATTATATGGAATAAAGATTGGAATGAAACAAGGGAAAAGAGTTAATGATTTTGTGGCAGAACTTCATGTGCCAGCTTTTGTTTGTGAGAAGCTTATGAATTTAAGCAGTAAATTTTCTGTAAGACAGCTTGAAGGTCTTATTAAGCTTTGTGTTGAAACAGAAGGAAAGATAAAATCTACTGGAGTAGATAAAACTATGGAATTAGAGCTGTTGTTACTAAATACTTTAATGATAAAAAAATAAATAATGTAATTTTAGCTGAGGTTTTTTGAAACCTTGGCTTTTTGTATATAAAAGATTAAATACTTAGTATATTTTTTTGCATGATTGAAAAATCATATAAGTATTTTGTAAGATTTCACAAAATATTATGAAAACGTTTTGTAGTATAATATTCTATATATTTAAATATATAGAATAATTACAATCAAATGGAGGTAGGGTATGAAAAACAGAAGTATTAAAAGAATAAGCTGGCTTGCATTAATAGTATTTTTATTTAACTTATTAAATATTGCTCCAGGCATAAAAATAGATGCTAAGGCAGCTAGTAATATTAATGTTACAGATTCAGCGGTGTTGGTGGGTAATTTGATGGAAGAAAACAACTTAGGGGATAACTGGAATCCATCTAATACTAAGGGAAGACTGAGAGAATATAAAAATGGTATTTATGAAGGTACGTTTAAGTTAGCAAAAAATAAAAAATATGAGTATAAAATTGCTATGAATGGTACATGGAATAAGAGTTATGGTAAAGATGGTGGAGAAGAAAATATTATTTTGGAAACAGGTAATGAAGAAAATATTACTTTTAGATTAGATTTAGTAAATAAAAAGGTTTACGATTCTATAAATAATCCTGAACAATTTAAGTCAAAAGCAATACTAACAGGGGCTATTTCAACTTGTTTAGGAGGAAAGGAATGGGATCCTTCAGATGATAATTTCAACATGAATTACATTGGAGGAGGAATGTATGAAAAGACATTTAATGTAAAGGCAACAGGAAAAATTGAATATAAAGCAGCATATAATGGCGCATGGGATAATGGAGAAGTAGCAAATAATAAAGCGGCAGATATTAAAGAAGGAACAAAAGAAGTAAAGTTCTTTGCTGATTATCTTAATAACGAGATTAATGATTCTATAAATAATTCTGAAATTTTAAAAACTGTATCGTTAGTAGGTACAGTAAGAGATGATAAATCATGGGATGAAACTTCTGTAGACTATGATATGTATAGAATAGATGAAAATAAGCTTATGTACACAAAATATTTAAAGTCAGGAGAATATGAATATAAAGCTGTTATTAATCATAATTCAAAAGATGGAGTTATTCCCAAAACAGGAGTTAATAAAATAAATTTAGAAGAAGAACAAAATGTAATATTTATTGCAGATACTAAAACTGGAGAATTAATAGATTCAATTAATAATTTGGATAAGGTTAAAGAAGCTTTAGGTTTAAAGGTAAAACCAGTAGATGTTAAAAGTCCAGTTATTAATAATAATGGAACTATAACTTTTAATTATAAAGATAATAATGCTTCTTCTGTATGTTTAAGCAGTAGTATAAATAACTGGAGTAAAAATTCCACTGAATTGAAGAAAAATGATGATGGAATTTGGTCAGTAACAGTTATGCCAGGTGATGAAGCAAAAGAAATTCAATATAAGTTTATCGTTGATGGTAAAGAAGAATTGGATGGATATAATGAAAAAACTAAGGATGGAAATTCTGTAGTATATTTCAATGGTTTTAGTGGAAGACCAATAACACTTCCTGGTTCTCTTCAAACAGGAATAGAAGGAACAGCAGGTTCTTGGAAACCAGATGATAAAGCAATGCAGCTTGAGTATATAGGTAATGGAAACTATAAGAAGACTTTTAAAGTTAAAGCTGGAAGATATGAATTTAAAACAGCTGTTAACTATACTTGGGATCCTGAAAATTATGGATTAAATGGTGTTGATCATGGTAATAATATTCCTTTAGTTGTTCCAAGAGATATGGATGTTACTTTTTATTATAATGATTATTCTCATAAAACACTTACAAGTCTTGATTATAAGATTTTAAATATAACATTATATAATGGAAATACTGAACTTTGCAAATTGACTGATGATTTATTAAATGGAATATACTCAGGACAAGTTGATTTGAAGTCTGGAACTTATGATGATTTATCATTAAAGGTAAAAGGTGAAGATAGTAAAGAAGTTAAGGTTGATAAACTTGTTTTAGATAATGATAAAACTGTAACTTTTTCTTATGATCCAGAAAGTCAATTATGTTTTAATAATGCTTCAAACAACAAGATAAATTCACAAGGTTTATATTATGATTCTAGAAGTGAAGAATATAAGAATCCTTATGGAGCAATAGAAACAGGAACTGAAATAAACTTTGCTTTAAAAGCAGATAAAGATATGTTGACAGAAGGTAAGTTTATTTTAGGAACACCAAATGGAACTAAAGTTTTAGATATGAGTAAAACAGGAAGTTTTGCTGATGGAAGTGATAAGTGGACTGTTAAATATACACCAGAAACTATAGGAACTTACAGTTATTATTTTGTTGTATCTAATGGATCAGATGTTAAGGCTTATGGTGATGATGATGGATTCTTTGGAACAGGTACAGTGGGAAATCTTGGGGAAATAAAAAATTATGAGTTTAATGTATGCACAAAGGATTTTAAAACTCCAGATTGGTTAAAAAATGGAGTGTTATATCAGATATATCCTGATAGATTCTTTAATGGTGATTTAACAAATGATTTTGCACAAAAATATGCTAGAGGAAATACACCATATGAATTTCCAGATAACTGGTATTCATTACCTAAGAACCCAAGATTAATGGGGACTGAAGATTATCCTTCTAATGCTAATTTAGGTTCAAATAATGATTGGTCTAATGACTTATATGGTGGAGATTTTAAAGGAATAGAAAAGAAAATTAAGTATTTAAAAGCTTTAGGTGTTACTGTGCTTTATTTAAATCCAATTGGACAATCTATTTCCAGTCATAGATATGATACAACTGATTATAGTAAGCCAGATCCTCTTTTAGGAAGTATGGATGACTTTGTAAGTCTTGCGAAAGCAGCTAAGGAAAATGGCATGCATATTATTTTAGATGGTGTATTTAATCATGTATGTGATGATTCTGTTTACTTTGATAAGTATGGTAAGTATATGACTGCTGGAAAACCTTTAGGAGCATATCAATATTGGAAGTATGTATATGATAATATGAATGAAAATGGAATGACTTTAGAAGAGGCTGAAAGTAAAGCAGTAGAATATTTTAAGTCAATTGGGATTACAGATTTACATTATAAAGATTGGTTTGATATAAAAAATGAAAAGTATACTGCTGAAAATGGAAATGAATATTACAGTTATGAAGGATGGGCTGGATATGACAATATGCCAGTAATACAAGCTTTAGATGGTTCAGAATATAATATGAAGTCATGGGCGTCAGAAATAATTGATGATGATAATTCTATAGCGAGACAATGGCTTAGAAATGGTTCTAATGGATGGAGATTAGATGTTGCTAATGAAGTTTCAGATGAAACATGGAGAGCTTTTAGAAAGGCAGTTAAGTCTGAAGGTGATAATGCTATAATAGGTGAAATATGGACAGATGCTTCTAATTACATTTTAGGAGATATGTATGATTCAGTAATGAATTATAGATTTAGAGGAGCAGTTCTTAACTATGTAAAAGGCACTCAAGATGATAATGTTACTAAGGTTTCTGCTAAGGACTCTATGAATGAATTAGAAAAAATGAGAGAGCAGTATCCAAGAGAAGCATTAGAAGCAATGATGAATCTAGTAGGATCACATGATACTCAAAGGGTTATTTCAGCTTTAGATGGATATCAAAAAGGTCAACAGGGATTTGCGAAGGAACCTACAGATATAGCAAAAGCAAAAATGAAACTTATACCATTTTTACAGATGACATATATAGGAGCACCAACAATATATTATGGTGATGAAATTGGTATGGCGGGATGTGATGATCCTGATAATAGAAGAGCATTTACTTGGGGAAGAGGAGATAAGGAACTAGTAGAATGGTATTCATCTCTTTCAGCTATAAGAAACGAGTACTCATCTTTAAGAACTGGAGATGTACACCCTGCAGAAGTGCAAAAGGAATTTGAAAATGATGTATTAGCATTTACTAGAATTGATTCCGAATCAAAGGTTTTAGTAGCTGCTAATAGATTAGAAAATTCTATAACTACAGAAATTGAAACACCAGGTATTGAAGATGGTACTAAGCTTACTAATCTTTTAAATAAAGATGAAGTATATACAGT
>CAKVFO010000208.1 GCA_934746785.1 uncultured Clostridium sp.
AACATTTTGTCCTGTAGTAATAAACCTTATAGGTTTATTTGACATCCTTTCAATATTGTAAAGTGAACCATAAACAGAAGTTTCATCTAACTTAGTTATTATTATATCATTATAATTCAGTTCTTTATATCCCTCTAGTATAATATTTATATCTCTATTTTTTGTTATTGAACTTATTACTAAACTAATATAATCTGGTTCAGCTTTTTCAATAAAAGCTCTTAATTCTGAAATCTGCATTGAATTTTTACTACTTCTTCCTGTTGTATCTATTAAAACAATATCACAATCTTCCATACTTTTTACTGCTTCAGACATTTCCTTTATAGTTATAACAACTTTAAATGGTATATTCATAATTTCTGCATAAGTTTTCAATTGCTCAACAGCACCTATCCTATAAGTATCTACAGTAATTAATCCTACCTTCTTCTTATCTATTAAAGATAACTTACCTGCAAGCTTTGCAATAGTAGTTGTCTTTCCCACACCTGTAGGTCCTACTAAAACAACCTTTCCTTTTAGATTGTCAGTTGCAATCTTAATATCTTCAAAAACAATACTTTTTAATTCTTCAATTACATTTTTATCGCCAATTCTTTGTCTTAATTCCTTATAATAATCTAAGTCTATATCCAACCTCTTCATTAACGTTAGTAAGTCATCTTCTTTATTCTCTTTTTTAGTATTATTTACTACTGCATTTAATAATTTCTTCATCTCATTCATTTCATTTTCTAATGAAGAAACATTAAAATTCTTTTGTTCTTTAGATTCCTCATTACTTTTTGAATCAATTTCTTTAGCCATTACTTTTTTAAGATTCTCTATTGAACTATTTAAATTAGGCTGATTTTTTACTTTTTGAAAAGATGATGTTTCTTTTTTCATTGATGAATTTTCTACTGCAGCTGTAACTTCAACAATTTTTCCAGAAAAAAATCCTACTATGCCGGGCCTTCTAACTTTTCTCTGACTTATTATTACTGCATTTTTCCCAAGCTCATATCTAATTCTAGTAAGAGCTTCGTTTATATTATTCGCTGTATACTTCTTAATAACCATTTTATATTGATACAACTCCTTCAGTTCTTATTTCTACGTCATTTGGAACTTCATTTAATGAAATAACCATAATATGTGGGAATGCCATTTCAATTAACTTTCTAAATACACATCTAATATTAGGTGATACTAATACCACTGGCTGATTGTTAACAAAATTAACTGATTCAGTTACATCCCTTAAACTTTGGAATATCCTTGTTGTAGTATCTGGATCAATTGCCGGGAATGAACCTTGCATTGATTTTTGAATATTTGAACCTACTAGCTCTTCTATATTAGGATCTAAAGTTACTACTGTGATTGCCCTTTCCTCATTTATAATTTGATTACATATTGTTCTTGCAAGAGCAAATCTTACATACTCTGTTAATAATTCAACATCCTTTGTATTTCTTGAGTTATCAGCTAAAGATTCCATTATAGTTACCATATCTTTTATTGGAACCTTCTCTCTTAATAAATTTTGTAGTACTTTTTGTAATTCACCAATTGTCATTAAATCAGGAATTAATTCATCAACAACAGCACTGTATTTTTCTCTTGTACTGTCTACAATAAGTTTTACTTCTTGTCTACCTAATAATTCATAAGAATGTTCCTTTATAGTTTCAGTTAAGTGAGTAACCATTACTGTTGTAGGATCTACTACTGTTAATCCCTTAATTTCCGCTTCTTCTCTTTGATCTTTATTTATCCATACAGCTGGAAGATTAAATGTAGGTTCAACAGTTTTTATCCCTCTCATATCAGAATTATCACCTGTTGGGTCCATACATAAAAGCATATTAGCCATAAGTTCTGAAGATGCCACAACAGTACCTCTTATTTTTATTACATATTCATTTGTTTTAAGCTGAAGATTATCTCTAATTCTTATAGGCTGAACAACAATACCCATAGATATAGCACATTGCCTTCTTACAGAAGCAATTCTTTGTAATAAATCTCCTCCATTAGACTCATCTGCAAGAGGTATAAGTCCATAACCTATTTCAACTTCCATAGGTTCAACTGAAATTAAATTCATTACATTTTCAGGTTCTGCCTGTTCAACTTCCATAGCTTCTGTTTCTTCCATTGCTACTTCAATTTTCTTTTGCTTTTCTTCTTCTTTATATAAAACATATCCTAAAGCTCCTGTTGCAATTGATGCTAAGAAAAATGCAAACTTAGGCATACTTGGTATCAAAGCTAAAACAAACATAATTACACTTGCAATAGCACATGCCACTGGAAAAGATGTTAACTGTGATGCTAAAGTCTTACCAAAGTTATCTTTGTTTCCAGATCTAGTAACAATAATACCTGAAGCTGTTGATATTAATAGTGCTGGAATTTGGCCAACTAATCCATCACCAACTGTAAGTTTTGTATAAGTCTGTGCTGCTGTTCCTGCATCCATATCACGCATTAACATACCAATTACAATACCTGCTATAATATTTATTGCTGTAATTATTAATCCAGCTATTGCATCTCCCTTTACGAACTTTGAAGCACCATCCATAGCTCCATAAAAATCGGCTTCTGCCTGCAAATCAGCTCTTCTTTTCTTTGCAGTATCTTCATCTATAATTCCTGAATTTAAATCTGCATCTATACTCATTTGTTTACCTGGCATTGCATCAAGTGTAAATCTTGCTGAAACTTCTGCAACTCTACCAGCACCATTGGTAATAACTATAAACTGAATAATTACGATTATTAAGAAAATAATTATACCAACTACATAATTACCATTAACAACAAAATCACCAAAAGCTGAAATTATTTCCCCTGCATCAGCTTCTGTTAAGATAAGTCTTGTTGACGATATATTAAGTGCTAGTCTAAACAACGTTGTAACTAACAACAAGGTTGGAAATACAGAAAACTGTAATACATTAGTTGTAAACATTGTTATTAGTATAATAACTACTGCTAAAGTCATATTTAACGCAAGTAACACATCAAGCAGCCCTTTTGGTAATGGAATAATAATCATCATTACTATTCCAATTACACCGAAGGCTACGACAACATCAAGATTATTTTTTATATCTATCTTTCTTCCTGTTTCCAAATTAATCCCATCCTTCATCAATACTACATGTTAATCAATTAATTCTTTTTAAGCTTATATACCATAGCTAATACTTCTGCTACCGCTTCATACATATCTTGTGGTATCTGTTGTTCTAATTCAACTTCTTTAAATAACATTCTAGCTAAAGGTTTATTTTCTATAATAGGAACACTATTTTCTTTTGCTATTTCCTTTATCTTTAATGCTACTAAATCTGCTCCCTTTGCTACCACCTTTGGTGCTTGCGTCACACCTTCTTCATATTTAAGCGCTATAGCTAAGTGAGTAGGGTTTGTAATAACTACTGTTGCATCTGGAACTTGAGACATCATTCTACGTGTAGCCATTTCTCTTTGTTTCTGTTTTATTTTACCCTTAATCTTAGGGTCACCTTCCATTTGTTTATACTCTTCTTTTACTTCCTGCTTAGTCATTTTCATATCTTTCTGATTGAATTTGAACTGAATGAAATAATCTATTAGAGCTATTATTATAAGAACCAAAGTAATCTGTGCAAAAATTCCTATAACAATTTTTTTTATATTTTCCCCTAAAGAAGATAAATAAGCATTCGATATTTGTAATATAGAGTCATAATGACTAACAACATATTTATAGCCTATAAAAGATAGCACAGTAACAACTACTATGTTTTTTAAAAGATCTGCTAAACTTCTTTTGGAAAACATATTCTTAAATCCATTGATAGGATTCAATTTTTTAAGAGAAGGTTTTAATCCTTCACCTGTAAGAATGAATCCTGTCTGAATTATACTTGCAGCTATTCCTGCAATCATTATAGGTATGGTTATTGGTAGTACAGATATTAATGCTTTAAATATTACATTTCTCATTATATAATTAATATTTAAGTTGCTTACTTCATCTAATAAACCTGTCTGTAATACTTCAATCATATAACTCTTTAATGTACCAATAATTGTTCCACTAAAAACTAAGACACATAATGTACACGTAAGCATTGATAATGCTATACCCACATCTTTACTTTTTGGAACTTGTCCTTTTTTCTTAGCATCTGCCTTTTTCTTAGGTGTAGCTTCCTCTGTTTTATCTCCATCATCAGAAAATATTAAAAAAACTCCTGTTGCAGGAAGGCTTTTTAAAATTCCTTCAAACATACCTGGTATTAAATCTAATGAAACATTAAATATCTTAACAAATATAGGTAAGAATATTGCAAATGTCATTAATCCAACAACAATTCTTATTGGCATACCTAGTATCATAACATTTATTGTAGGAACAGTTCTTGCTACTAATGCCATTGTTAAATCCGTTATTACAGCTATTATAATTATTGGTAGTGCAATTCTAATACCAATAATAAACAATTTAATAAAAGACTGAAGCATTACGTAGAAAGTTTCAGAAAATACTATAGACTGCCCAACTCCAACAATATCAAAACTTACTGCTAAACATTTTATTAGCATATGATGACCATTTGCAATAAAGAATAACACAGCTGCTATATAATAAGATAAAGTTCCTAGCAAGGTATTTTGAGTATTTGTATTAGGATCAAACATATTTAACATAGATAATCC
>CAKVFO010000209.1 GCA_934746785.1 uncultured Clostridium sp.
GTCTATATTTTCATCAAGTACAGCTATCTTTCTTACAAGGGTACTAATTGATTTTTCATTTATAGAAATCTGTTCTTTTAAAGCTTCAATAGTTTTATTATTATCTACCTTGATTTTAGATTTTTCATTGTTATTTAAGTATAAACTTAATATATCTTTTCTAGTCATAGACTTGATTTTATTAATAACATAATCTTCTGCATCATAAGCATTTAAGGCAGTATTATCACATCTACTTCCAGCTTTATTTTTTAAGTTGCAAGAATAATATCTGTACATAATCTTTTCACCATTAGCAGATTTACAAACTTGCTTCCTTGGAGCCATACCAGAACCACAATGACTACAAATTACAAGACCACTTAAAAGAGCATGTTCACTTGTACATTGTCTATTAGAAGCAACAACTTTAATTTCAGCAGCTATGTTTTGACATTCAATCCAAGTATCAGAATCGATTAAACCTGGATGATCTCCTATAGATATAATCCAATTTTCTATAGGAAGAATAGCACCTTTTTTATCTCTTCGGTTATAGGGCATTATTCCTTTAACATTATCTATATAACTTTCTTTATATATTTCACAGCCATGTTTTTTGAAGTATTTCAATATTTTTTTATCAGCAATACAATAAACTGGATTATTAATCATTTGTTTTACTAATTGACGAGAAAAAACTTTACCTTTTCGACTATATATTCCGTGGTTCTCAAGATATAAACTTACTGTATTGAAGCTTTTATATTTTAAAAAGAGATCATACACCATGGTTACTATATTTGAGTTATCTTCATCTATAGATAGTATATGTTTTTTTCTACTTTTTCCTTTTGAATCATCATTTTCAACTTCTATAGATTTATAACCTAATGGGGTAGGGCCTCCAAGCCATCTTCCAGTTTTAGATAGTTCTCTTAAATTATCCTTTATACGTTCAGCAATAGTTTCTCTTTCTAATTGAGCAAAGGTAGCAGAGATGTTCATCATAGCTCTACCCATAGCAGATGAAGTATCAAATTGTTCTTTTATAGAGATGAAAGAAACATTATATTCATTTAATAGTTCAAGAGTAGTAGTAAAGTCAGCAACATTTCTAGAAATTCTATCAAGTCTATAACAAATAAGGTGTGTGAATTTATGATGTTTAATATCCTCTATAACTTGTTTGAATTTAGGCCTATTAGTATTTCCACCTGAAAAACCTTCATCTTCATATATCTCATATTCAGTTATATTTAGTATGTTTTTAGCATATTCAATACACATTTTTATTTGAGTTTCTATAGATTCTCCTTCTTCTGTATATTTTGATTTTCTTGAATATATTGCAGCTTTCAACATAAATAATACCTCATTTTATAGTTTTAAATTTATATTCTATCATTTGTTCTGGTACTCCAAAATATTTAGAAAGTTGATTTAAAGTTTTATCTTTTATAAATTCTATGTCTAGATCATTATCAGCAATAAGTAATTCGGTAGCAAATAAGTTTGCTTGAAATTCTACTTTATCGTAATTTAATTTTGAAAAATAGAAGTATTCACAGGATAAATTTGTATGAAGAATAGCATGACCAAGTTCATGAGCTAATACATATCTTTCTTCAGATTCAGATTATTTACTATCTAAAAATATGAATTCATCTCCAAATGAGTTCCTAAAAAATATGGCTTTCTTTTAATTTTTAAAGTCTTTTATTATGAGTGTAATATTAAGAGAATTAATTATTTCAAGTATTTCATCATCAGTCATATTTTTCAAGTCATAACCGCCAAAGTTCATAAGTGCAGGTTGGGAGAATATAAATTTAATTGCTTCTTCAGGCTCAGTGTTTGCAAATGGAAAAAAAGCTTTCCTAGATTCATGACTCTAAATAAGTTAGCTAATTTTTTTAATGTGAGTATTGAGTACTTTTTATAAGGGTACAAGCTCCATTTTTTGATATATGCATAGCATAAAACTGGAGGTGAATATTTTGAATAGACCTGCGAAAAGGAGAAAGAATAGTCAAATAAAAGGAATTATATATCCGATAGATGATATAGAAGAATACAAAAAAAGTTTAGGTTTAACTATGCTTGATATCTTAGAAAAGAAATTAGGATCTAAAGTGTTGGCAGCGTCTATGGAAAAGCTTAAAGAAAAT
Organism: uncultured Clostridium sp.; assembly: GCA_934746785.1. Classification (GTDB taxonomy): domain Bacteria; phylum Bacillota; class Clostridia; order Clostridiales; family Clostridiaceae; genus Clostridium. The sequence continues at coordinate 2,151 of CAKVFO010000209.1, forward strand.
TGCTGACTTGAAATTATTTTTTAATTTAAGAGATAAAAAAGAAATTTACTAAAGAAATTTAGTTCCATATTCTTAAAACATAGTTAAATTTAAAAAAGCACAAGCTTATAAAGTTACATATAAGAGAATTCATTTATATTTAAAAGCCTTAAAGTTTGAAGGAGCTTTAAGATTAAATGAATTTATTCCATATAATTTGCAGATGATCTCTGCAATTGTTGGAATGGATATAGATACAGTTAAGGTGGCTTTTGATATTTATAAGCAGCTAAAACTAATAGAGATATTAGATGATGGAACTATATATATGCTAGAGATTCAGAACTTTATAGGAAAGTCTACTACAGAAGCTGATAGAAAGAGAAGATATAGGGCAAAAATTGAAGTTGAAAAGAAGAAAAAATTACTTGAAAGTGATGGTGGACAAATGTCCGACAAAAATCCACCAGAGATAGAGAAAGAGATAGAGCAAGAGATAGAGATACAACAACAGATAGAAAGGATAGTTGAATGTAATCCAAATGAAGCTAAGACAATTATAAAAACAGTAAAGACATATAGTAAAGATAAAAATGTTGTTAAGGAAAAAATTAAAATTATTAATTCAGGTGATTTTAGAAATAGACTAGGAGCATTAGTAACTGCTATTAAAGAGGATTGGAGGTATAGTGAAAATAGCAATAAAGGTAATGGATTTATTAATTTTGAAGGAAGGGATTATGTAAGTGGATATAGAGGAGAAACTTTTAATTCTTTAGAGAAAAAATTATTAGGATGGGATAAATAATAGTGTTAGTTATAAATAAATGAGAAGGTGAGTTTATTTATTATATATTAAACCATAAGCTGAGGATGTAAAAATACTGTCCTCACTCCTATATCGGAGATTCTACTTTTAGTAAGTCATAATGCTTAAGAGTGGTAGAAAGAATATTAGTATAGCTAAAATAATAGCAAATATCCTTTTCATAGGAGTCTCACCTCCTCATTAAGTTTTTTATTAAATTATTATTAGCATTGGCTAATTAGTTTAATTATATAAGAGAAATTATGAAAGTTAAACAGGAAAATAATGTTGTGTATGGAGGAAGTAAATGAATAATAAAGATATAAGAAATAAAATAAAAAGATATAAAGAACTTAAAGCTGATATTGTTGATATAGATATTAGAATTGCAGAAAAGGAAAGAGAATGTATTGGGATTTCAGCAATGCCACAAGGGGAAAGAATAACTCCAACTTATAAGATTACTTCTAGTGTGGAAAGTCAGGCTGAAAAGCATATGGAGGAAGTGGAAAAGTTAAAAAATATAAAGTTTATTAAAGAGAATAAAGTTAAAAGGATTGATAATGCATTATCTATACTGGATGAGACTCAGAGAAAGATTGTAGAGAGTGTTTTGATAGATAGAAAAAAATATTGTGATGTAGAGGAAGAATTATGTTTAAGTTATTCAAGAATTAAACAATTAGAGATTATTGCTATTATAAAGATGAAAAAGTATATGTAACATTAAACAAATGATAAAAAAGTAATATTAAAATAAACTACAAATCAATCAATAAAAAAGTACAAAAATATGGAATGAAATGTTGATATTTACATTTGGGTAGAGTATAATATACATATTGCTAGAACTCTGGTATTAAAAAATGAAGATGAAGGGGGGATAGAAGGAGTATATAAACTCTTTCTATACTTTTATGAAAAAGTTAATAGCAAAGTTAATTCCTTTAGTACTTTTATTTGGATTGTTTGCATGTAGTCCAAGTTTTGCTGAAAAAGCTTCTGCAAGTCCAGCTAAAACAGTATCTCAATTTAGAATTACAGGATATGGATTAGATCAATACTATGAGAGATACGAAACAGCAAATGTTAGTGAAGATGACTTTCCATTATATGTAAAAACATATCAAATGGGTTATGGAGATTGTAGTTTTACTTTAGATGGTAATTCATTAAATTCTTATGAATATTCAGAATATGCAAGACAATCTGTATATGACCCAAGTAATCCAGGTTCTAGAGTTGTTGTAGGTTGGATAATTGTTTGGAAGATAAACCCAAATTATTCGAGGTTATATAATGGAACTCATAATTTAAGAGCAATTTGTGATGGAATAAATGGAAATAGAATATCTGATGGAATATCATTCAGAATATATAATTAATTTTTATAAGACAATTGTATTAATGCAATTGTCTTATAATATATACAGAAAAGGATAGTGTAAAGTTTCGTATGAAAAAATAAACTATTATTATTGATGTTTAAATTACGAAATTTAAGTGAAATATTAACTTGTATTTTTAAATTTAGGCACAACAAAAAAACCTTCGATTGCGGAGGCAAAAAAAGTAAATATTTAGTTTTAAAATTTATTAAGAAGTTTCAGTTTCTTGCATATTTAAAATAGTTTATTGACCTAAACTAATTAAAATTTGCCATTTAGCAGGCATAGTTTCAGCTGA
>CAKVFO010000210.1 GCA_934746785.1 uncultured Clostridium sp.
GTGAAAAGAAAATATATATTAAAAATGGTACATACTATGAAAAGTTAAATATAAGCAGACCAAATGTAACTTTAATTGGTGAAGATCCAGAAAAGACAGTTCTTACTTATGATGTGGCATCTGGCTGCACTATAAAGGAAGAGCATGGGGGAGATGGTACAGCTACTTATGGAACTAGTAAGTCTGCAAGTGTTTCTATTTCAAGTAAGGCTGTAAACTTCAAGGCTGTTAATGTTACTTTTGAAAACAGCTTTGATGAAGAAGCTAATAAGGATATGAAGAATAAGCAGGCTGTCGCTTTAAAGAATGAAGCTGATAGAAGTTTATTTGTTAACTGTAGATTCTTAGGGGACCAAGATACATTACTTGCTAATAAGAATACAACTCAATATTACTCAAACTGTTATATTGAAGGAGATGTTGACTTTATCTTTGGTAGTGCAACTGCTATTTTTGATGAATGTGAATTATTCTCTTCTGAAAGAAATGGCATAACTCCAAGCGGCTATATTACAGCTCCAAATACTGAAAAGGGAAGAAAGGGTTATTTAGTAATTAACTCTATTTTAACTAGTGATGTTAAGGAAAGGGGATCTGTTTACCTTGGAAGACCATGGCATCCATCAAGTGCAACTACTGAAATAGATTCAAGTGTAGCCTTTGTTAACACTAAGATGGGTTATCATATAGCTAAAGAAGGATGGACAGAAATGTCTGGTGAAAAGCCTGAAAACAACAGCATGTTTGAATATGGAAGCACTGGTCTTGGAGCTAATAGTGATAGAAGACAAATATCAGAAGAAGAAATTTCTGAATATACTATAGCTTCTTATTTAGGAGACTGGGACCCATCAGCTGACATAAACAAGCTTAAGTCTTTGGTAGAAAAGAATGTTGTTGATTTAAATAGAAATGATGATCAGGCTGAATGTGATTATGACATGATAGTAGATTCTGCTTTTGAAGGAAATGATGGAGATTCTAAATATGGAGTTTCAACTTATAAGTCAATTCAAGCTGCAATTGATACTATTTCTTCAAAAAATGCATCTGAAAAGAAGATTTTAATTAAGGCTGGAAGATACTATGAAAAGTTAAATATAGAAAAGCCAAATGTAACTTTAATAGGTGAAGATCCAGAAAATACAGTTATTACTTATGACGTAGCTTCAGGTTCTATAATGAAACCAGAACATGGCGGAGATGGAGTTATGACTTATGGAACAAGCAAGTCTGCAAGTGTTGTAGTTGCTTATAAAGCTGTTAACTTCAATGCTGTTAACATAACTTTTGAAAATAGTTTTGATGAATCTCTTCCAATTCAAAGCAAGCAGGCAGTTGCATTAAGAAATGAAGCTGATAAGAGTACTTTTGTTAACTGTAGGTTCATAGGAGATCAAGATACATTGCTTGTCAATAAGAACGTAACTCAACATTATTATAGATGTTACATTGAAGGAGATGTTGACTTCATATTTGGTAGTGCAACAGCTGTATTTGAAGAATGTGAATTATTTTCATCAAACAGAGCAGGAATTTCACCAAAGGGATACATTGTAGCTCCAAGTACTGAAAAGGGGAGGTACGGTTACCTTATTTTAAACTCTAAATTAAGTTCTGATGTAGATGTTGATGGAAGTGTTTATCTTGGAAGACCATGGCAGCCATCTAACGTAACTGTACCAATGGATTCTATGACTATATTCATGAATACAGATATGGGAAGCCATATATCTAAAAAGGGATGGGACTCAATGTCAGGAGTGTCACCACTTGATAATACTATGTTTGAATATGGAAGCACAGGTCCTGGAGCTGTTAAATACTCAGACAGCAGAAGAAAGCTTTCAGATGAAGAAGCGGCTAAGTTTACTAAAGAAGCCTTTATGGGTGGATGGGATAACTCTCATGTTATTGATGCCTTAAGCTCATATGTAGTTAAGGAAGTTGCTGATTTAAGTAAGCATGATATGTCTAATGTTGAGTTAGATAGAGCAGCTAATATAGTAGTTGATGGTAACTTTGAAGGGAACAATGGTCAAATAGTTGAAGGTGTTAAGACTTATAAGACTTTACAATCTGCTATAGATTCAATTCCTGATAATAATGATGAAGAAGTTAAGGTTTATGTTAAGCCTGGTATTTATAAAGAAAAGCTTGTAATTAAGAAGCCAAACGTAACTTTAATAGGTGAAGATGCTAAGAATACTATCATTACTTATGATGTTGCAGCAGGTTCTTTAAAGCCAGATGGTAATGCTTATGGTACAAGCGGTTCTGCAAGTGTTTCTATTCAATATAGTGCTAGAAACTTCAGCGCAGTTAATATAACTTTTGAGAATTCCTTTGATGAAAAGTTAAACAGTCATATTAAAAGTACTCAGGCAGTTGCTATTAAGAATGAATCTAATAACAGTGCATTCTACAACTGTAGATTTATATCAAACCAAGATACACTATATGCTAATCAAAACACAACTCAATATTACTATAAGTGCTATATTGAAGGAGATGTTGATTATATATTTGGTAGTGCAACAGCTGTATTTGAAGAATGTGAATTATTCTCTGTAGATAGAGAAGGTATTTATCCTAAGGGATATATTGTAGCTCCAAGTACAGAAGCAGGAAGATTAGGTTACCTTATATTAAACTCTAAGTTAACTAGTAACGTTAAGGATGAAGGTACTGTATACTTAGGAAGACCATGGTGGGCAACTATGGCAGTTAAGTTAAACTCTAGCGCAGTATTTAGAGGATGTGACATGGGAGCTCATATCTCTTCAAAAGGATGGGTTTCAATGTCAGGTGTAACTCCTGAAGAAAATACTTTAATGGAATACAATAATACAGGTGCTGGTGCTATAGTAAGTGAAACAAGACCACAAATTAGTGATGAAGATGCAGACAAGTACTCTAGAGAAGCATATCTTGGAAGCTTTGATGCAGATGGAAGAATTGCAGATCTTGAAAAGACAGTTGAAGGCATAAAGGCAGATTTTAAGGTGGAAATAGCACTTCCTGAAAAGGTTGAAACTCCAGATGACAATGAAGTTGAAGTGCCAGATAATAAAGATGAAGTGGAGAATCCTGAAGATAAAGATGATAAGGAAGATAGTAAGCCAATTGTTACTGTTAAACCTGCACAAAGTATTTTTAATAAAATCTTCAATGCAATAAAAAAGATATTTGAAATTATTAAAGGAAGAATATAATTAAGTAATATTAACCTGCTACATAGCAAGATGCTGTGCGGCAGGTTTTTAATGTATAGAAAGAAAATTGTGGTGTCATCTACTTTGTTCTATATTTGTATTTTGATATAATTATTGGTGAAATTTAATTATGGAAAGGAAAATTATATTTGAAGATTAAAGATTATTTGGAAGAAAGAGCTTTTTTACTTGTAGTTAATTTTACTATTATTTTTATAATATGCATTCTTTTATACTCATCAAATGTAAGATCTTATGCAGTATTTATGGTTTTTATTTTATATATGATTTCTATTATTAGTGTGTATGGATATGAGTACATTAAGAAGAAAAGATGTTCAAAGGATGTTTTTAAAACTTTAGATGCTTTAGAGGAAAAGTATCTTTTAAGTGAAGTTATAGGGGAACCTGAAGAAGCTGAATATAAGGATTTTTATGAAATATTAAGACAATGCTGTAAGTCTATGAATGATGAGATTACTTCTATTAATAATAGGGAAAAGGAGTTTAGGGAGTTTATTGAACTTTGGGTTCATGAAGTAAAGACTCCTATAGCATCTTCAAAGCTTACAATTGAAAATAACAGAAATAATGTTACAGAAAGTTTAGAAGAAGATATTATAAAGGTAGAGTATTATATTGAACAGGCATTGTTTTATGCTAGAAGCGGCAGTGTAAATAAGGATTTTTTAATAAGAGAGTTAAATCTTAATAGTGTAGTTAATGAATCTATTAAAAAGTATTCTAAGCTTTTAATTAAAAACAAGGTAAAGATTAATAAAGAGAACCTTGATATTTCAATATACAGTGATGATAAGTGGCTTGTATTTATCTTTGGGCAGATTATTTCAAACTCTATTAAATACTATGATAAGGAAGAAAAGAACCTGGAGTTTAAGGCTGTAGAAAATAAGGATTCTATCATATTTACTATTTCAGATAATGGAACAGGTATTGAAGATAAGTATTTAAATAAGATATTTGAAAAAGGTTTTACAGGGGATAATGGAAGATGTGTAAAAGAGGCTACAGGAATAGGTCTTTATCTTTCTAAGAAACTTACTGAAAAATTACATATTAAAATTAATGCAGAATCAGAGGCGGGGCAGGGAACTACCATAGTATTAACATTCCCTAAGTCATCTGAGTATTTTCTAAAGTGACAAAATTGTTAGATTAATGTTATATAGATAAATGGTTTCATGTTTTATAGAATAGTAGAATTAAACTATAGAAATTGAGAGGAGCACAATTTATGAAAGAAGTTTTAAAGGTAGAAAATATTTTAAAATACTATGGAGCCAGAGGTAATATAACAAAGGCGGTTAATGATATAAGCTTTAATGTTGAGGAAGGTGAGTTTATTGCAATAATGGGGCCTTCAGGAAGT
>CAKVFO010000211.1 GCA_934746785.1 uncultured Clostridium sp.
CTTTTATCCTGTTTTCATAATCTTTAATTACTTTTTCTAAAGATTTTAAACTTACTTTTAATTCTCTCCTTTTATCAGATATTTTAAACCTTTCTTCAGCTGCAATTTCCTTAATTTTTTCAAAAATTATATTTAAATCACCGTCTTCATTTATTTCATTAACAAACTTACAAATCTGAATTTTATCATTATCTTCAATTTTAAGCAGTACCAGCTTTTCTAAATACATATTTATCTTTTCAATAAATTCAATTTTAATATTAGTTAAATACTCCTTAGATTCATGTAATGCATTTTCCTGGCTTTTTACTATTCCCTCTAACTTATGAAACTTTTCCTCTTCAGCATTAAGATTTTTTAATATATTTTCAGCCTTTTTAATAATTTCAAAAGTTTCTAAAACAATAGTTTCATATTCATAAACACTGCTTAACACATTATCAAAGTCAAATTCATCCTTAGAATTTAAAATATTTCTAAAATTATCATTAACATAGAAAAAACTCTGCTCTCTATAATATTCTTCATCATCTAAAGTATCATTAAACTTTTCAGAATTTTTATATAGCTTTAACTCTTCTTCATTAATTGATTCTTCCTTTTTAATTCTAAGATCATACTTAAGGTTAAAAGCTTTATTCTTACTTTGAAGTTCTCTTTTCATCTCTTCTAAAGAATTTTCTTCCTTAGTAATTTCATCCCTTATCTCAAAGCCCTTATTTCCCCTTAAGACTCTTTCTTTACTCTTTGCACTTTCAAACTCGCTTCTTAATCCTTCAAGAGTTTTTAAATCTAAAGCATTTTCCTTTAAAATAGTCCTTAACTTTTTATTCTCTCCATCAATCTGTTTTTTAACCTTAGATACTTCATCCTGCTTTAAAATGTACCTTTTACTTTTATCATATAAAATATTTAAATTATATTTTTTAAAAGACTTCTCAATCTTATCTAAAGCCTCAATGCTCTTATTAAGTTCATTAAGCTTATTATTATAACTATCCATATTATCCATAGCTTCTGCCATAGACCTTAAATCATCTTGAGACAAAGTATTTAAGGAATTCTTTAATATTTCATATATAACTGTAGGCTTAAAATCCCTTGATAGCTTAGGACTTCTAAGCTGTATTAAAAGATTTAATAAATCCTTATAATTATCAATATCAGAATATCCAAAAAGATGTTCATTAACCTTTTCCATGTATTCTCTCTGGCTTGTAGTAAATACATTTCCAGTACCTAGTTCATTTTGAAGCTGCTTAGATGTATAAGGATATTTTTCTCCACTTTCCTTATAAAGTTTAAAATCTCTATTAACCCTTCTACCATCCTTTAAAATAAAATACCAGCACTCTAACTTTTTACCCTTTCTTCCTCTAAGGCCCATGCCTATTGTGATATAGCTTTCTGTTAAAGGCTTCTTAAATTCCATATATAAATAAGAAATCCTATCATCTATATCTTCATCAATTAAGACATACTTCTCAATTTTTCTTGCATTAGAACCAAAGGGATCTAATCTTGATGGTCTTTTATCTCCATCTAAAAGAAGAGGAATAAAACTTTGAGTTGTAACAGATTTTCCACTTCCATTAGTACCCCTGAAAATTATTTTTCCATTAGATAACTTAAATTCTGCATCATCATAATACCAGAAATTAAATAATCCAAACCTTTCTGCTATCCATCTCTCCATCTAAGATTCTCCTCCTTTATAATCATCTGGATATCTTCCAATAATTTTACCTGACAAAGGCATTATAAAAACACTGTCTTCCTTTACCTTTATCAAACTGTATTCTTCCATAAAGCTTGTAATAGACTCTAAATAATAAGCTTCACTGCAATCCCTAAAGCTCTTAGTAAATCCATGTCCATCCTCACTTCTAACACTTAAAAGTATGTTATTAAAATCCTCTTTTGAAAGTTCTATATTATCCCTTTCTCCTATAATAAGCTCTCCATTTTCAATCATATTAAGTATTTTCTTATTAACAAACAAAGCAATAGTGCTCTCTCCCCTTTTATTAGGAAAAGTATCACCTGCAGCACTAGAATTTTTAACAACAGCCAAAGCAGCATCCCTATGAATATGAACATCCCACTGAAGATACTTCTCAAAAATATTCTTAATATAGCTTCTATAATGTTTTATGTATTCATAATCAGCCTCATTTTCCTTTGTATTATAAACTACAGGGGTTAAAATAAGATTTCTAAAAACCCTGTTTTTCCTTATAACCCCTTTATTCTTATCAATGCCTTCCCAGGACTCATCTAAAAGATTTTCAAAGGTATCATCATCCTTAATTTCCTTAGAAAACCTTCTAACTATGTACTTAGAAATTCCTGTGCTTTCATAAAGAACTTCTCCGCCTTCATCCTTTATAAAATTATCTTCTTCACCATCATTCTTCATAATAATACCAATCTTAATACACAGCTTTAAAACAGTTATAAGACTCTTTCTATTTTTAAACACAGTCCATTCAATAGTTTCTTCAGGATAGTTATGCTCAATATACTCTGTAATATTTGAAAGAATAAACTGCTCTCCCTTATTCTTATCCTCTAAAAACATCAAAATAAGAAGAAAAAATATATACTCCTTTACATCAGAAAAATCTCCTATACCCATCCAGCTCTCTGCTTCTACAGGAATTTTTTCAAGTTTTATAAAATCATCTTTAACATATAAATTATAAGAAAGAATATCATTTATAAGTTCATTATAATAATCTACATTATCCTTAATATCATAAAAAAGCTCTTGATTTCTTTCTTTTAAAACAATGTAATTTTCCAAAAGATCAGTAAACTTCATAACTTATCTCCTTCCTATTTAAATACAAGCTCATAATCAGGCATATAGAACTTTCCATCAATACAGTCAACACATATTTCTTCCTCAGAATTTTTAACTACCTTATAAAACCTTCCAAACTCATTTTTATTCCATCCCCCATTTTTCCTATTAAGCCCCTTTGAAAGCCATTTTAAAAATACAATTCTCTCATCTTTAGAAATATTTTTAAGCTCCTTAAATACCAGCTTATTATCCTTAATCCTGCCTTCAATAATTTCACTTTCAGCCTTTCTTTTCTCTAAAACCCTCTTAGCTATTTCTCTCTTTTTTGCACTTTTATCAACAACACTTACCCTGCTTGCTGTCTTCTCTCTATACCTATTACTTGGCTTTAAAACAAACAAAGCAGGTTTTTCTTCAAAAATACTTGAATTAATGCTTTCAGTTTCCCTGTCTTCATTAAATATAATATGTCTAGAACTTTGAACACCAAAAACAACAGAAGACAGCTTATGTGCTTCATCAATATCTTTACATCTGCTAAACATATTAATAAGAGTTTTATACTCCTCCTTACGGCTTCCCCCTAAAGTCTGCATTTCAATAATCTGCAAAGCTGACAAAGTTATTTTCCTTATAATTTCATTAGTGTTATCTAAAAGATTATCAACTAAAGAATCCCCTCCAGATTTACCTAAAAACCATTCCTTTATATTTAGGAATATACCATAATTTATATCAAACTCTTCCCCTGCATCAAAATCAGGATCTAAACTTATACTGCGTTTTTCATACTCTACAATCTTATTTATCAAGTCTTTAATCATATCTTCTTCAATATTTTTTAAAGTATTTTTTATATGTGGAATATTAACCTGTATCCCCTTAATAAAATCCCTTAAATACTCAATAAAGCTTTCCTTAAATATTAAAAACTCAGTAGTTTTAAGAAGAGCTTCTGCCTTAGGAGAATAAAACTTACTTATATAATCTTGATAATTTTCATTTAAACTTTTAAAATCTCTATTTAACAAATTCCACCATGAATAAATCTCTTTCAAATCATTTAAATCTATTGAATTTATACCTTCCAAGCTATTCTTAAACCTTTCAATTAAAGAAATTTCAAGAGACCCTCTAGAATTTTCTTTAATACTTTCTAAACGTATCATAGTTCTTTCTAATTCAATTGTATTAGGTGAAATCTCATATCTAAATTTTCTATTCTTAAACTCCTCTAAAGTCTTTGCTCTGCCAGTATCCTGTATGGTAATAAAATTTCCCCAAGATTCAAGAGAATCAAGATCCTGCTTTAAATTATCTATAGTATATTCTTCAAAACCTTCAACCTGTTTTATTAGTTCAAAAATATCTTCTTTATAAAGCCAAAATTTCATTTTTTCATATTCATTATAAGCAATCCTAAGAATAACTCTATATCTATAAGAATTTTCAGTACATAAATATTGTGCTTCATTAAATTTCTTCTTTGTTTTTAAACCAATGTCCATATTTCACCTTCTATTTACTATATTATAGACATAGTTTACCATAAAATTTAGTAGAATGCAGGAGTAGGATTTTCTCTTAGAGGTAGTATACTTCTCTTGGAAGGTTTTTTTGTTTTGAAAGTGAACTTAGAATGCAGAAGTGGGATTTTCTCTTAAAGATAGTGTATTTTCCTTGGAAGGTTTTTTGTATTGAAAGTGAACTTAGAATGCAGAAGTGGGATTTTCTCTTAGAGATAGTGTACTTCTCTTGGAAGGTTTTCTGTTT
>CAKVFO010000212.1 GCA_934746785.1 uncultured Clostridium sp.
GTTTAATGATTCACTATGGAATGATTGATGGCGCTGAGGTTTACAGATTATTAACAGAAGGTGAAAGTAAATTCATAAATAAAGAAGATTTAGATTTCTATATTAACTATATTTTCAGAAGCTATGAAGCATTTAAGCCAGCTAATTCATTAATTCACCCATATCTTCTAGTTCCAGAAGATGTTTATGCAGAAATATATGCTAGACCTAATGTGGCTTATGACTACAATAATTTTGATTACTATATATCTCTTGGTGAAGACTTTAAGGGAAGCTGGACACCTGAAATATTAAATTTAAGAAGTGAACTTATTAACAATGGAATTAAAGAAAAGGAAGTTGATTCTGTTGTTACAGAACTTATTTATAATGTTAAAAATGAAATTGGGACTATGTCTATAGTTGATCTTCTTGAAAAGAGAGGAATTAAATTTAAAGATGGTTCTAATAAAACAGAATCATTAATTACAGCTGTAGCTGCTGTTTATAATACGACTCCTATTTGGACATTAAAGGGAACTTCTCCTTTAGATTTAGAAGCTAGAAGTAAGACAACTCTTCATGTTGAAAATAAGGTAGGAAGAAATGATCCATGCCCTTGTGGAAGTGGTAAGAAATATAAAAAATGTTGTGGTAGATAAAAAAGCAGGTTTTCCTGCTTTTTTAACCTATATGAAATTTAAATTTAGGAGTTTTTCTCTATTATTCCTGCATTCTATAAGGACTTTGATTTGAGATAGTCTCCTAAAAAGAAATACACTCCCATCCCCAAGTCCACTCACTTCTGCATTTTATTAAGTTCTCATCTTAAATTCAGTCCCACATTTTCTACAAGTAACAATAATTTTCTTTTGTCCTCTAGGAAGACGTAATTTTTGTTGACAGCTTGGACATTTAACAATTTTAAAATTTTTGAATTGATTAAAAGAATACTTTAATCTATCAATTCCCCATGTTAGTCCTTTAAAACTAGTGTTTGGAATATTATAAGGAATTTTTCTTCTGCTATTTTTTAAAAGCTTAGTATTAATGAAATAAATAAACTTATAATTTTCAGAAGATCTCTTATTTATGTTTTTAGAAAAAGCACGTAAGAGTATAACTATCATAAGTAAAATATTTAGGTACCTAGTATATTTGTTAAGGTTTAAAAAAGTACCTAAAAATATCAAAAATATGGATAAAAGGTCAAAACCATAAAAGTAATTCATAAATAACACCTCCATCTATAAAGAATATTTTAACACAAAAAAAAATTATACAAAAGAAGTAAAGATAAATATACTTTAATGAATTTAAATGTTATAATTATTAGGTAAATATTTGAACATAATGAAAAACGATACAAAAGAAGAAAAAAATACATGATGGACGTTAAGAGGTGATTATAGTGGAGAAATATGAAATTTTAAAACAGTACGAGGATATGAGGGATGAGGAAGCTTCAAGAAAGATGTCTTTATATATGAAGGAGAAATTTAAATTTTTAGGCATTAATAAGAAGAAAAGAGAAAAGTTAAATAAAAGTTTTTTTAAAACAATTATTTTAAAAGAAAATATTGATTGGAAGTTTGTTGATAATTGCTTTAAGAGAGAAGAACGTGAATTTCAATATTTAGCTATGGATTATATACTTTTTATGAAAGAGGCATTACAAGCAGATGATATATATATATTAGAAAAACTTATAGTGATAAAACCATGGTGGGATGTAAATGATTATATTGGAGAAATTGTAGGATATATATTTAATAAATATCCTAGAGTAAGAAATAGAATCCTAGTTTGGATAGATGATAAAAACATATGGTATAAAAGAGTTGCTCTTTGCTGCCAAAATAAGCTTAAAGAGTGTACTGATACAGAACTTTTAAGTAGAGCAATATTACATAATACTTATACAAAAGAATTTATTGTTGATAAAGCAATAGGAGTAGCATTAAAAGAATATTCAAAAACTAATAAGGAATGGGTAAGAGATTTTTTAGAGAATCATTATTTATCTTTAGTTAGTAAAAGAGAAGCTAAGAGGTACTTATAATCACCTATTAAGTTTTTTAAAATTAAGACGAAATTATAAAGGAATATTAATAAGGTGGATATATATATGCAAAAGATAAAAAGTTTTGGAGAAACATTAAAAGAGTTAAAAGATATGTGTAATATGAAATCTATAACTCTAGCAAATTATTTAGGATATGATATATCTTACATAAGTAAGTGGTGTGCTAATAAAAATCTGCCATCAGGAAGAAATGTTACACATATTTTAACAGAAATATCGAGAATTTTTTCAAGGGAAATATTTAATTCTAATATGATTGATTTATTTAATAATAAATTTGGAACAAAAATTGTATACATTGAAGAATTGCAACAGTATATACGGATGATTTTAGATGATTCTTATGATAGATCCAAAAGGATTGAAAAAAATCTTAAAAAGAATTCTAATAAAACTATATTTGGTAATGAGGAACTAGATAGTTTTATTATGAATAGAATATTTGAAATATTATCATCTGATAAGAAAGAACTTAATTTATATTGTACTTTAGATATTTTAGATATTTTAGATAGTGAAATTATTTTACAAAAAATAGAGCATTTAAAGAATGATTCAGTGATTAATTTAAAGATAGTCTGTGATAAAGAAAGGTTTATTAATGAGTGTTTAGAAGATATTTATAATATACATTATGTGTTGAGTAAATTAGAAAATATTAATGTTCAGGTATATAGCGATGAAAATTTAAAAAAAGCTAATATTTTGTTAGTTAAAGATGAATTTGCAATTATTTATTCCTTAGATGAAGAAGTAAAATCAAATTTTGGTGCTGTTATTGCAAATGCTGAAGAACTTGAAAAGATATATGCATCTCTAAGTTATAGATTTAAACCTTTTAATATAATCATAGACATGGTAAATAATGAGGAATTAAAAGATAAACATATATTTAATTTTTATAATAGTAAAAGTTTTAAATTTTTATTTGATTTAGATTTTGATTTTTTAGACCCTAAGTCAATGATGGATAATCTTAATATTGATGAAAACTTAGAGACGATAAGCAGTCAAATAGCTAATTTAGAGACTATTGTAGAAAGAAAGCTGAAAAATAGTCATGTAGATATTTTTATTGAAAGAAACACTTTAAATAATTATATTTACAATGGTATTATTTTAAGCAATAATGAAAATGTATTAAATATACTTGATAGAATTGAAACTTTGAGTGAATATATGAAAGATAATAAAGAAATCAAGATTCATATGTTAAAGAAGATAAATATTTATGAAGTTTTTCAAGATAGTTTAAGTGTGTATTTAGGAGAAAACTTTTTATTAATGAAAAAAACTAAAAAGAATAATGGAAATAATGAAAGAACTTTATATTATATTATAAAAAATGAAGATGTTTTAAGACATCTTGATAAAGCATTTGAAGAAATAAAGGATGAGCAGTACAGTAAAGAGATTTTAAGGGAAGAACTGATAGATTTTTTACAAGGCTATAGAAATTTATTAAAGAAGAATTGAAAAAAGTTGAATTCAACTTTTATTCAAGAAAAATGTGGTAAGATATAAGTGAGCGGATAAATATATATATTATATAACACGGCAGAGAATACTGCAGAATCTCTTATATTTATACTATCTCTTAAAAGTTCAGAAAGTTATAAACTTTCTATTACTAAGCAGAGAAAAACTCAAATACCCATAACACACACACACTACCTAAATCAACCTATCGTAAGATAGGTTGATTTTTTTTTAGTAGAAAGATATTATATTTAAGTGTATTTTATTTTGAAAAGGAGAATTTTTTAATATGAGAGATATTTCTATGTCAAAAGGTAAAATTTTTAGACATTTTAAAGGTGATTTATATTTATTTATTGATGTTGTAACGCATTCAGAAACTAGGGAAGAACTTGTTTTATATAAAGCTTTGTATGGTGATTGTGGCATGTATGTAAGACCTTTAGAGATGTTTTTAGAAGAAGTTCCAGAAGGAAAAATTAATCCTACAGGACAAAGGTATAGATTCCAAGAGTATGAAGTAAAAAGTGTAAAATAGATAAAGAGTTTATGTAATAAGTAAAGAGTCTTGAAGCATTATTATATGTTTTCAAGATTTTTTTTTGTATAAGTGACATATTCCAGTAATTACATGGATAATAAAATCTTTATGGTGAAATAATATTAGTGTTACAGAATAAAAGGAGGTACATGTTAATGAAAAATGATAGTATAAAATGTTCAGTTCAACAATGTAAGTTTAATAACAAAAAGGAATATTGTACTTTAAATCAAATAAAGGTTGGTACACATGAAGTTGATCCTAAAGTAGCTGAATGTACAGATTGTGAATCATTTGTATTAGAATAGTGACTCCATTGAAGAGGTGCTGTGGCACTGTATAAGTGTAGATGAAAGATCATAGAAATATGATTTATACATCTACACTTATTTTAATTTATAATAAAGGAGGAATTTTAAGCTAAGCAACTATGAAATATCCGACAGTGTATACTCAGAATTAAAAATATTAGGAAGACAGTATTCACATTA
>CAKVFO010000213.1 GCA_934746785.1 uncultured Clostridium sp.
ACCTATTTCAGCATTATTTATACATAATATTATAAAGGGAAAAAGAAGATGTTTTTGTCATGACATGAATTTGAATTGTTTAGGAATGACATATGCTTTTGATATGGCAAGCAGATATATGGCAACAAATAAAGATATTAATAAAATTCTTATTGTTGGAGGAGATGTATTGACTTGTGGAGTAAATCCAGAAAATGAAAATAATTATGGTCAATTTGGAGATGTCTCTTGTGCTGTTATTTGTGAAAGAACTGATGAAGACTGCAAGATTATAAAAACATGTACTGGAGTTGATACAACATATATTGATAGAACTAAATATCCTAAGTGTGGTTTTTCACATGCCTTTGAAGATCTTCCTAAAGAAGAAATGTATGCTGACTGGCATGTTGCACCACCATGGTGGATTGAAGGGATTGAAGAAGATATAACTAATCTTTTAAAAGAAAATAATCTTACGATTGATGATATATCTATGTTTTGTTTTACGCAAATAGCAATAAAGAATATAAAAAAATTTAGAGAATTTCTTAATATTCCTGAAGAAAAAAGTATTTTTGTTGCAGATAGATATGGTTACACAGGGACAAGTAGTCCATTTTTAGCTTTATATGAATCTATTAAACAAAGTAAAGTAAAACGTGGAGATTATGTTATTATGGCAACTTCTGCAGCTGGAGGAATGTATATAACTGAGTTGATAAAATACTAAGTATAAGAAAGTATAATATTGTAAATACAATAAAATTACTTATGATTTAGATAAAAGAAAATTAGGGGGGATATTATGTCAGATAAAAGGTTTGATAAAGACATATTAAATACAGTCTATGATTTAATGCCATATATTTCAACATTATTTAATGATGAAGAATGTATGGCATTGACAGATACAGAAAAATTCATACACTTAAAAATGGGAAAGAGTTTTAAAATGCCATATAAGGTAGGGGAAGGTCTAGCAAAGCTTGTGAAAACAGCCATAAGAGATAAAACTACAAAAGTCTTTGAAATTCCAAAGTCTATAGTATCTACAGGAGCTGTGTGTTATTGTTTTCCACTTTTTGATGAAAATAGAGAAGTGGCAGGATTATTATTAGTAGCGGTTCATTTAGGCAATAGATATAAGCTTAATGAGATAATTAAAGAACTTACCGAATCCATGACTCAAATATCTTTAGGTATAAAAGATGTTACATCAGGAGTTCAAGAACTTGCTGTTATGAATACAGATTTATTAAACAAAACTAATGTTACAACTAATAAGGCAAAGGATACTGATGAAATAGTAAGAATAATTCAAGATATTTCATCTCAAACTAATCTTTTAGGTTTAAACGCTTCTATTGAAGCTGCAAGAGCTGGAGAGTTTGGACGTGGATTTTCAGTAGTTGCAGAAGAGATAAGAAAACTATCTAATACTTCAAAGGAATCAATAAATAAAATTGATAATATAATTAAGGAGATATCAGGAGGAATAAATGCTATAGATAGCGGTCTTGATAAAATTAATGATGTATCACAAAATCAATCAGCAGCATTGCAACAAATTTCTGCATCTTTAGATGAGATTAATAGAACTGTTAAGGAATTAAATAAACTTGCTGAGTTGATTTAAGCTGCTTTGTAATAAAGTATGTGCTGGCTTTGTAGCAAAATATAATAAGGGGACATTAAAAAATACAAATGCAGCCAGCACAATTTTATGATATAGGAGTTTAGCAACCTTAGAATATAAGAGTTCTAAAGTGCCTGAAAAATGAATTTTATTTTGTATAAATAGTTATGCAAAAACAGTTTTTCAACTGTATCTTGAGTATTGACTAATATTTAATATAATATACATTAAATTAAAAAAATTTTATTTTCTTTATAAAAAACTATGTCATTAATATTTATATTCTTTTTGTAAAGCTCAGCATCTGGTTGAGAAATTGTTATCAGTTCTTTTGTCTTACAATTTTCTAATATAACATTAACAGTGTATTCTTGCCCTTCAGGAAGACCTTCACATCCAAAATCTTCTTCAAATATATTTATTACTTTATATGTATTCATAATAAATTCTCCTTTCATATAGTTAATTGTATCATACTAGAAAAAGTATGAATAATTTAATTTTTAATATAAAACAATAAAAAACTTGCATATATCGGTTTAGTGTGATAAAGTGATAAATAAGAAAAGTGATAAGAGATGGAGGATAAAAATGAAAATTAATAGATTATTAAAAGGGGTTTTGACAATAGGATTAATTACTTCATTATATGTAGCATTTACAGCTTGTGGTGCAAGTGATGATAAAGGGAAATCTGATAGTAAGGAAACATTAGTTGTAGGTTTTGATGATACTTTTGTCCCAATGGGATATAAGGATGATAACGGAGAGTATACAGGGTTTGATATAGAAGTTGCAAAAGCTGTAGCAGAAAAAATGGGAAAGACATTTGAGTTTCAGCCCATAGATTGGACGATGAAAGAATCAGAACTTAATAATGGAAATATAGATATGATTTGGAATGGATATTCTGTTACTGATGAAAGAAAAGAAAAAGTTAGTTTTTCTAAAAGTTATTTGAAAAGTAGACAAGTTATTATAACTTTAAAAGATTCTACTATTAAAACTAAAGAAGATTTAAAGGGTAAAGTAGTGGGAGCACAAGAACAATCAAGTGCTATTGATGCTATAGGGGTCTATAAAAGTAATTTTAAAGATTTAGTGACTTTTGAAACAAATGATCAAGCTTTAAGAGATTTAGAAGCTGGAAGGTGTGAAGCAGTTGTAGCTGATGAAGTATTATCAAGATACTATATTACACTTAAGGGGGAAGAAAAGTACAATATACTAGATGATAATTTTGGTGAAGAAGAATATGCAGTAGGAGTTAGAAAAGAAGATAAAGAGTTTTTAGATAAGTTAAATTCAGCTTATGATGAAGTGGCTGCTGATGGAAAGCTAGCTGAAATATCAAAAAAATGGTTTGGCAAAGATATAACACTTAAGTAAAGTTTAAAATGTATGGGGGATATAGAAATGGATATGATAATTTCATTAATGCCACAGGTTTTAGATGGGCTTTCCAAAACATTATTAGTATTTTTATTAACACTTTTGATTTCAATTCCACTTGGGGTATTAGTATCATTAGGAAGAACATCTAATATAAAAATACTAAAGAGGGTAACAGGTTTTTACATTTTGATAATGAGAGGAACACCTCTTCTTTTACAAATTATTTTCATATTTTTTGGACTACCTGCAATAGGAATATCAGTTGATAGACTTCCAGCTGCTATAACAGCTTTTGTATTGAATTATGCTGCTTATTTTGCAGAAATTTTTAGAGGTGGAATATTATCTATAGATAAAGGGCAGTATGAAGGAGCAAAGGTTTTAGGACTTTCTTCTAAGGATACTTTCTTTAGAATAGTGCTTCCTCAAACTATAAAGAAGGTTTTACCGCCTGCTTCAAATGAAATAATTAATCTTGTTAAGGATACTTCACTTGTGTATGTAGTTGGCCTTGATGAACTTCTTAAGGTTGGAAAAGCTGCTGCTAATAAATATTCATCTCTTGTACCTCTTTTAATAGTAGGTATCGTGTATCTTATACTTATAGCTGTAGTAACAAAATTATTAAGTAAATTAGAAAATAAGTACAGTTATTATGAATAGGGGGATTTTATGTTAAAGGTTGTTGGTTTAAAAAAGAACTTTGGAAAAACAGAAGTCTTAAAAGGGATAGATTTAGAAGTAAGAAAAGGTGAAACAGTAGTTATTGTAGGTCCTTCTGGTGGAGGAAAAACTACATTGTTAAGGTGCATAAATGATTTAGAAAAACCTGATAGTGGAATTATAGAAATAAATAATAAAGTATTTTTTGATAATAAAAATAAGATTGATAAAAATGAATTAAAGAGCATAAGAAAAGATATTGGCTTTGTATTTCAGAATTACAACTTGTTTCCACATATGAGTGTTTTAGAAAATATTATAGAAGCTCCAGTAAGAGTACTTGGTAAATCAAGAGAAGAGGCAGAAAAAAGGGCACGTGAAATTTTAAGATATTTAAATTTGTCTGATAAGGAGGCTGATTATCCATATGAATTATCAGGAGGACAGAAGCAAAGAGTGGCTATAGGAAGAGCTCTTGCTGTTGAACCTAAGATAATTTGTTTTGATGAGCCAACTTCAGCATTAGATCCAGCTTTAACAGGAGAAGTTGTTAAGCTTATAAAATCACTTGGCGAAAAAGGAATATCAAATCTTATAATTACTCATGATATGGAATTCGCAAATAATGTTTCTGATAGGGTTTTTTCAATGAAAAATGGAAAGATTCAAGAAGGTTTAATATTTTAAAAAGTAGATAATTAAGGGAAAGCTTAGATTTAAAATGATAGAATAACTTGACATCTGAACTGAATTCTCAACAATTTTGATAATTAATAGTAAATTTTTGTTTGTATTTTACCTTGTAAATAAAAATAAAAATACAATATACTTTTAATGGTAAAAATGGAATGAGGAATTTGTCTATCAAAAGTTAAGGAAATATTCCTTATAT
>CAKVFO010000214.1 GCA_934746785.1 uncultured Clostridium sp.
ATATACCATCTATAGTAATTTCCAGACACATAAATAATTGAGAATAACCTAATATTCTTAAATAATCAGACCCCTTTACTATTGTATCTGGTTCATTAATAAATAATGTAAACAAAGGTCTGCATAATAAAATTAAAATTAAGGAAGTAAAAGTACCCCACACTAATGCTGAAACTATGGCAAATCTGCTTCCTTTATTAATTCTATCGTACTTTTTAGCGCCATAGTTTTGGCCAACAAAAGTTGCTAAGGCAGCTGCTAACCCTTCAGCACTTGTCCATGATATTGATTCAATCTGAGAACCAACCTTTTGAGCTGCTATAGCTTCTGAACCAAATCTTGCAATAATTATACCCATAACCATTGAAAAAATTGTAAACAACCCATTTTGAAGAGCTATAGGAAGCCCTAAATCAAATAAAATTTTATAATATTTAGTTTTAATGTTTTTAAATAACTTAACCTTAAAGAACTCATTTTTACTTTTAATAATAATTGATACAAAAATCAAAGTAACAATTACTTGAGATAAAGCAGTAGCAATAGCTGCTCCCCTAACTCCCATTCTATTAAATGGACCTATTCCAAATATAAGTATAGGATCTAAAATAATATTACATATAAGTCCAACAGTATTAATTATAAAAGGTGTTTTACTATTACCAAGACCATTAAATATTGATGTAAACACAGGATTAATAAAATAGAATATAAATCCCATTGAAACTATAACTAAATACTCACGTGCATTTCTTATTACACTAGCATCACCTAATCTAAATAATTCTATTAAATCTTTGTTAAATACAATCATTACAGTTGTATATGTAATAGATAAAAAGATATTTAATTCAATTGCAGCCTTAATATATTCCTTAGCAGTTTTAAAATCCTTATTACCTACACTTTGAGCAACCTTAATCTCTCCACCTGCCTTTGAAATTACAATAAATGCAATGGCAAGCCAAGGATAAAAACCTGCTGTTCCAACTGCAGCAACTGAATTACTTCCATCTTTACCAACCCACATCATATCAATGATGTTATAAGCCATTTGAATCAAGGATGTACCCATAATAGGCAGAGCTAACTTAATTAAACTCTTTCCTATACTTCCTTTAGTTAAATCTAATCTTTTGTCCACTATTTCACTCCCTTCTTTACGACAATATTATTATTCTATCACAATAATCTTTAGAGGTAAATTTAATATTATTATAAAAACTGTATACTTTTCTAAGGTAAACAAATTTTAAAAAACAGTTATAATCAGTTCTCGCTCTCAAAAAAAGTTTTTAATTTACTATACGTTAAAAAAGCAGATTATATAGTCTTTATACTATACAACCCGCTTTTCTCAAGTACTTAGTTATTTTTCAGTTTTTATATTTAAATTTTCACCATCAGTAATAATGGTAATTTGTCCTTGTGTATCCGTTCTATAAATTTTTAACTTTTTGCCATTTAACTTTTCCATAATTTCCTTATGAGGATGTCCATAAGAGTTACCTGCACCTAAACTTATTACAGCTATTTCAGGATTTACAGCATTTAAAAACTCATCACAAGTAGAAGTTGTTGAACCATGATGCCCTACTTTTAACACATCAGATTTTAATTCAGAAGCATCAAACTTCTTTAATACTTCCTTCTCTGATAAAACTTCTGCATCTGCTGTAAACATAAATGACTTCTTACCATATGTAAATTTCATAATTGGTGAATAATTATTAAGTTCTTCATATGAATCTTTTACAGGAGAAAAAATCTTAAACTCTGCTCCCTTACCTAAATCTATACTCATTCCACTCTTTACATTCTGAATCTTAAGCCCAGCTTTATCAACTTCAGTAATCATGTTATTAAAAGTCTTAGTCGTATGAGTAACCTTTGGCATATAAAATGATTTTACACTAAAGTTCTTAAATATACTTACCATACCACCTATATGATCTTCATGTGGATGACTTGCAAATACCATATCTAAAGTATTTACATTTAAATCTTTCAACTGTTTAACTAATTTATCACTTGCATCCTTTGGACCTGCATCAATTAAAATATTTTTTCCATTAACTTTAATATAAATTGCATCACCTTGACCTACATCCAAATAATGAATTTCAGCATTGCTTCCGCTATCTACATATGAAGTTTGTCCATTATCAACTGTATTGCTATTATTTTCACCAAATAAATCTATACCAAAATACGTCAGTACAGAAGAAACTAACACAATAAGCATGATAACTGCTTTCTTTAGTTTACCTATATCTTTTTTTTTCATTTCGTTCCCCCTTGATACAAACTTTATCAAGTCTTCATTATAAAATCATTTCTTTTATAAATCAAGATAATTACCTACTGGAATATTTTTCTCTTCTATGAAGTATATATATTGGAATAGCAACAATTACTATTAATCCTGCTGCTGCTTTTATACCTTCAATATCTATTATATTGGCCATAATTATATTCTCCTTTCTAAAATCTTAATACCCTCATTTATAGTTCCACCATAATCATTAACCCATATTATTTTCCTATAAGTTAAAAAAACAGACGCAATGCTCCTTACTTAACATCTTCATCTGTTTTTTTACTTATTCATATACTAACACACATGACTTTCTTAATCAATTTTTTTTCATAGGATACTTATATCCTTATCGTAAATATATTAAATTTCAAGTCATTTTATTTTACGCTATAATTGATAAATTTAAAACTTCTATGCTTTCTTTTTAATCAAATTCTTTGAACATAAATATGTCCCCATATAATAAGTGCCATAAATCAACACAAAAAATAATGCACTAATAATCATAAGATTTAAAATAGTTGAACCTGAACCAAAAACTCCAATAATATCATTAGCCAGCTTCAAACCTACAACTGAATGTATTATTGCTAAACTTAAAGGCATACCAAAATATATACCTATTTCCGTCTTTACTGTTTTAAAAATATCCTCTTCCTCTGTTCCAATTTTCTTTAAAAGATTATATCTTTGCAAATTGTCAGAAGTACTTGATAACTGTTGTATTGCAAGAACTGCTGATGAAGCAATTATAAATATAATTCCAATGTAAATACCAATAAAAGAAATAGCTGCTCCTGTACCTCTTGAAGCATTTATAATTGATTTTTCACTTGCTTTGTAAAAATAAGCTTTATTTTTATTTATATTATCACATATTGACTCTAACTCTTTTTCTAAACTTTCCTTATCACCATTAAAATTGAAATTAAGATAACTATTTAAAGGAGTCATTTTTTCAACTTCACTATCTTCTATAGCTACAATTCCCATAGTCCCTTTAATAACTGCATTATAAAAAGTAAGTTCAACAACTGGATTTTTAGCCGCCTTATACTCTTTATCTCCTACAGTAATGGTTTTATTATCTTTAGCAATTTCCTTCATGCTGTCAAATACCTCACTAACATCACTTACAAAAAGGAATTCATCATCACTTATTGATATTTCTTCTCTTCCAAGATTCTTAAGTTCTTTATTAAGATCTGAAATTTTCATAAACTCAACATTTACATCTTGACTTATTGGATAAAAAATCTTACCCTTTTCCATAGCTTCCTTAGTCAAAACATCACTATAATGAATATTACTTCTAAAGGTTTTAAGGAAATGATATGAATCAGTATATTTATTTAAATCCACATTATTTTTATTTAATGTATCTAAAATATCATCAGCTGTATAACTATATAAAGTCATATCATAAGGAGTTAAATCTTTAATATTTACATTCATTGCCCTATTTAAAGAAAGTCCTGATGAAAGCATACATATTGCCATAAACAACATTAAACATATAAAGGATATAGAAACAAAGGCTGTATTTATTTTGCTGTTAATCTGTCTTATCAAAAACATGTTTAAGTTCTTTAAATATATATTGTCACTCTTTTTAATAAGAGTAAGTAAAAATCCTGATAAAGACATAAAAAATAAGAATGTCCCTATAACACCTAATATAATAGCTAAAGTAGTTTTCTTATCTATAACTGAAACACCAGCTTGAAGAACAATATTATAGGCTGCAATTAAAATTATTATACTTGCTATACATATAAAGAAAGATATTGAAGGATTTTTAACCTTAATAGATTCGTTCTTTTTATCAGCTTTTATAAGATTTATAAGTTTAATCTTACCTAAAGTAAATATATTAAAAATAGCAACTAATAAGTAAATTCCACCAAAAGCTATAATACTTTTTATGCAAGCTCCCTTAGAAAACATAAATTTAAAACCTGTCATTTCAATTTCAAAAAGATTTGCTGTAAATATAGATAAAATATGTGAAGCAAAAATCCCTAAAATTAAACCTAAAGCTAAGGATACAATTCCCAAAATAAGTGTTTCTATAAAAAGTATTTTGGAAATCCCCCTATTTTCCATACCTAAAGTGAGATAAATTCCAAGTTCTTTTTTACGTCTTCTTATTAAAAAGTTATTAGAATATAAAATAAGAAATGCTAATATAAATACAACAAATACTGATGCCATATTCATAAAAATTGTTAT